>QHVX01000180.1:0-9561 GCA_003222375.1 Acidobacteriota bacterium | reverse complement strand
CGGTCGGGAAATTCGTGATGCGGCCACCGCCGAGGATGGGGGTATTTGGTGTGGAGTTGCGCTGCAGATCGACGTTTGCGAAGAAGAAGTGCTTGTCGCGCACGATCGGTCCACCGGCGCTGAAGCCGTACTGATCGTAGTGATACGCACTCTTCGCGCGGCCGTTGATGACGTTGATGTAGCTGTTGGTGTTGAGCTGTTTGTCGCGGTAGTAGTCGAAGACCGAGCCGTGGAAATCATTCGTTCCCGACTTCGTCACGACGTTGATCACCGCGCCGCCGGCGCGTCCGTACTCCGCGGAGTAGGCGTTCGAGTTCACCTGGAACTCTTTTACCGCGTCCTGAGAGAATTGATACGGCGCGCGACCCGAGCCGGTGCGGCCGACGGTCTGGCCGAAGAATGTGTTGTCGTTGTTCGCGCCGTCGACGACCATCGAGTTGAGCGTTCCGCGCTGGCCGGCGAAGCTGATGTCGCCGCCGCGAACGTCGCGCACCACGCCGGGGGTGGTGAGCACGAAGTCGATGAAGTTTCGGCCGTTGGTCGGCAAATTCTGAATCGCCTTCTCGTTCACCACCGAGCTGACCTCGGACTTCGAAGTCTCGATGATCGGCGCAGCAGCGGTCACGGTGACCGTCTCGGTCACACCGGGTTTCAATTTCACATCGAAGGTGGCAGCAGTGCCGACATTGATGTTCATCACGGAGCTCACCGGTTGAAATCCCGAGAGCTCGGCCACGACGCGATACACGCCGGGCGGCAGCAGCGGCACTTCGTAGTGGCCGACGCCATTGCTCACGACGGTGCGGGTGGCATGCGTCGCGGTGTTAGTGGCCGTCACGGTGACTCCCGGCATCGCGCCGCCGTTAGCATCGGTGACGGTGCCGGTAATTGCGCCGGTGCTGCTCTGCCCGAATGCCGCCAGCGGCACGAGAATCGCGAGCGCAAAGACAAGAAGGATGTAGCGAAGATTCTTCGCGTGGTTCATAGAGACTCCTCGTGTTTGGTTGAGGTGCAACAGAATTGACCTGGTTTGGACGCGGGGAGAATAGCACAGCAAAAGGCGGAAAAGATGGCGATCGCAACAGTAAACCCGGCCACCGGCGAGACTCTAAAGACCTTCGAGGCGCTCGGCGACCGTCAGATTGAGGAGAAGCTGCAAAGAAGCGTCGAAGCGGCGCGACGCAATCGCGCGCGATCGTTCGCAGATCGATCGGTGCGCATGCGGAAGACTGCCGATCTTCTGGAGCAGCGAGCAAAAACTTACGGGCGTCTGATCACCACCGAGATGGGAAAGCCGATCAAGGCCGCCATCGCCGAAGTGAAGAAGTGCGCGCTCGTGTGCCGCTACTACGCCGACCATGCCTCGGAATTCCTCGCCGACGAGCCCGTGAAAACCGAAGCGGAGAAAACATTCATCCGCTACGAGCCAATCGGACCGGTCCTGGCGGTCATGCCGTGGAACTTTCCGTTCTGGCAGGTCTTTCGGTTCGCGGCGCCGGCCCTGATGGCCGGCAATGTCGGCCTGCTCAAACACTCATCGAATGTTCCGCAGTGCGCGCTGGCGATCGAGGAAGTGTTTCGCGACGCCGGATTCGCCGACGGCGAATTTCAAACGCTCCTCATCACCTCCGAGCAGGTCGCGAAGCTACTCGACGATGAACGCATCAAAGCTGCCACGCTCACCGGGAGCGAGCCCGCCGGCGCGAGCGTCGCGAGCACGGCGGCGAAAAAGATCAAGAAGAGCGTCCTGGAGCTCGGCGGAAGCGACCCGTTCGTCGTGATGCCGTCGGCGGACCTCGAGGATGCGGTGAGGACCGCCGTGCAAGCCCGCATCGTCAACAACGGGCAGTCGTGCATCGCCGCCAAGCGTTTTATTGTTCATAACAATATCGCACAAGAATTTGAGACGAAATTCGCGGCGGCCATGAACGCCTTGAAAATCGGCGATCCGCTCGACGAATCGACCGAGATCGGCCCGCTGGCGATGCCGCAGATCGTGAAGGACATTGCCAGCCAGGTCGATCGCTCCGTGGCGGCAGGCGCGAAGATTCTCGCCGGCGGAAAACGAATCGGGGAGCGCGGCAACTTCTATGCGCCTACGGTGCTCACCAACGTTCCCCGTAGCGCGCCCGCGGCATGTGAGGAGACGTTCGGACCGGTCGCGGCGATTTTTCGCGTGAAAGACGCCGAGGAGGCGATCGCGGTGGCGAACGCAACGAGCTTTGGACTCGGGGCCAGCGTCTGGACTCGCGATCGTGCTGAAGGTGCGCGCTTCATCGACGGCATCGAATCGGGCCAGGTCTTCGTCAACGCGATGGTCGCGTCAGATCCCCGCGTGCCATTCGGCGGCGTGAAGCATTCGGGGTTCGGACGCGAGCTCGGCGTCCACGGAATTCGTGAATTCGTGAACATCAAAACAGTGTGGATCGCGAAGATGTGATCACATCTCCGATTCGAGCCGGAACGGCATCGTGGCCGCGTCGACCGGCTCTTCTGCGTAGACGCGGAACACGCACCGCCCGTCGCCGTTCTGAAACTTCTCTTCGCGCGCGACGCGGAAGCCAAGGACCTTCGTGAGCGCGTTGACGGAGATGCTGCAAAGTGACGGGCGATTCATCGCCGTGTTGATGTACGGGCAATTGCGTTCGATGAGGCGATAGCCGCCCTCGACCTGCTGCACGGCCATGTGCGGATCGTCTTTGAGATACCAATCCTTCAAGGCCGCAACGCGCGCAGCGAGCGGAAGCGATGCGAGATTTGATTCGATCAGGGCCGCTTTGTCGTTGGTGATCTTCTCGAGAACCCGCTTCAAGCCTTCCGGCCCGAGCTCTTCGGCGATCGCGTCCATCATCGAGACGTTGAGCGCGTCGTAAAGCTTTGGAAAGAGATGATCGCCGGCCTCAGTGAGGCTGTAGCTTGTCGCGGGCCGTCCCGTGCGTCCCCGCTCGCTGGATCGAGTGACCTTCGCTTCGATCCACCCTTCGCGCTGCAACTGGAGAAGCTGCTGACGGACGGCCTCGCCGGTCAACTGGAGTTGCTCCGCTAACTGCGCGATTGTCGACGGCCCCTGCCGCTTCAAAGCGAGAAGAATCGCCCTACGGCTATCGGGGAGCTGATCTACGGTGATGATGGTCGGCTCCTTGAATGAGTAACAACGATAAAAGCCTATCGCTGATGGACTATTCCAACAAATTCAAAGGTTTTCTCGTCTCCCGCCCTAACGCAGCACCAAACTAATCGTCCAATCATTCGTACTGAGGTGGGCAGGAGAACGTTCATGCGGAAGCTCTGGAAAACATTACTGTTTTTGGTCGTCATTGCCGGCGCGAGCGCCGCTGTTTACGCGCTGTCTCGCAGCGGAAAGAAAGGCAACGACGGCCCGAAGCTGGTCGACGTCACCACCGGATCGATCGTGGAAAAAGCGGTCGCGGTCGGACAGATTCAGCCGCGCCAGAAGTTCCAGGTGAAGTCGAAGATCTCCGGGATCGTTCGGCGGGCCTCGATTCAGGTCGGCGATACCGTGAAGGCCGGCGATCCGCTCTTCGAGATTGGGCCCGATCCGACGCCGCTCGAGGTCACGGAAGTCGATCGCCAGGTCGACTCCGCCGACGCCTCTTATCGCCGCGCGGAGATCGACTACAAACGCGCTCAGGAGCTTTCGCGATCTGGCGTTCTCCCAAAATCGGATCTCGATCAGAAGAAGGAAGCGTATGAGCTCGCGCGCGTCGCGCTCACCCGAGCGCAGCAAAACCGCGATCTCACTCGAAAGGGACGGCTGACGCTCACCGGAACCGAATCGATCATTCGCGCGCCGGCTGCCGGCACGATCCTCACCCGCCCGGTCAATCCTGGCGATCCGATCGTTCCGCTGACTTCGTATCAGCCGGGAACCGAGATGGCCACGGTCGCCGACATGCGCGATCTCATTTTCAAAGGAACCGTCGACGAGATCGATGTAGGCAAGCTCTCAGTCGGAATGCCGACGCGTATCAAAGTCGGCGCGCTGCCGACCGATATCGTCACCGGTCACGTCTCGCGCATCGCGCCCCAGGCGCAGCAAAAGGAAGGCGCAACTCTGTTCGACGTCGAAGTCGAGCTCGACCCGTCAAACAAGATCACGCTGCGCGCGGGCTACTCCGCGAACGCCGACGTGATCATTCGCGAGAAGAAGGATGTGCTCGTGATTCCGGAGCGGCTCGTGACTTTTGAGGACGGCGGCAAGAAAGCGACTGTCGAGATATCGGGCGGCGATCCCAAAAAGCCTGGCAAGAAAGTCGAGATCAAGACCGGCATTTCCGACGGCTTGAACGTGGAAGTTGTCAAAGGCCTGAAGAAAGGCGATCGCGTCGTCGAGAGGCCACCCAAAGAAATCTCGTGATCGACGTTTTCAAGCAGCTGATCCGCGACGTGAAGAGCGAAAAGCTCCGCACGTTCCTCACCGTCTTCGGGATCGTGTGGGGGACGGTCGCGATCAGCCTCATGCTGGCGTTCGGAACGGGACTGCACAAGCAGCTCGTGAAATCGACGGCCGGCCTCGGCGATCGCATCGTCATTGCGTGGCCGGGGCTGACCTCGATTCCTTACGAAGGCCTTGGCAAGGGCCGGCGGATCCGCATCCGTGATGACGACCTTGCCGTCGTTCGCAGCAACGTCGCCGGCCTGCGAGCGATCTCCGCAGAGTATTCGAACAACATGCGCGTGACATATGGGACAAAGACGATGTCGGTCGACACCTCCGGCGTCGCTGCCGAATTCGGCGACATGCGCAATCAGATTCCGCAGTCCGGCGGGAGATTCATCGATGCCATCGACGTCCAGGAACAGCGCCGCGTCGTCTTCCTCGGCGACAAGCTCGCGAAGGACATTTTTGGCGAGAGCCCGGACGTCGGCAAAGTGATGCTGGTCAATCAGTCGCCGTTCCTCGTCATCGGCGTGCTGCAGAAAAAAGATCAGGACTCCAGTTACAGCGGACGCGACGCCGACAAGATGTTCATCCCGTCGACGACCTATCGTGCGCTAACCGGCGAAAAGTACGTTTCGAATTTCATCTTCCGGGCAGAAGCAGCCGCCATGGGCAAGCGACTCCGCTTCGACGCCAAGGACAAAGAAGCGCTCTCGATGTGGGACACCACCGAGCAGTTCCAGTTCTTCGACGTCTTCATGCTGGCGTTCAACTCTTTCCTCGGCCTCATCGGCGTGCTGACGCTGATCGTCGGCGGTATCGGCGTCTCGAACATCATGAACGTCGTGGTGGAAGAGCGCACCAAAGAGATCGGCATCAAGATGGCCCTCGGCGCCAAGCAGCGCTGGATCCTGTCGCAGTTTCTGCTCGAGACGATGCTCGTGACGTTCATCGGCGGCGCAATCGGATTCGCGATCTCAATCGCGGTCTGCGCTGTCTTCCCGAAGCTCGGCCTGACTGAATATGTCGGCGATCCGGTCGTCTCGCCGCTGGTCACGCTGCTCACCGCAGTCGCTCTCGGCGTCGTCGGCCTGGTTGCCGGCTACTTTCCTGCGCGCGAAGCGGCACAACTCGATCCCGTGGTTGCGATGAAGCTATGAAGAGCGCTGAGTTTATGCTGAGCGAAGCGATCCTGGATCCCCTCTCATGCACCGGAGATCCCTCCGCTTCGCTCCGCTCAGCGTCGGGATAAACTGCACATGAAAAGAGACTGGCAGGTCATCCTCAATCTCTTCGCGAGCTCGTCGCGCCTGCAGAAGAAGCGCGCCTATCTCACGATTGCCGCCATCGCGTGGGGGACGGTCGCGATCCTTCTGCTTCTCGCATTCGGCGAGGGGCTCAAGCGGCAGATGGACAAGAATCGTCGCTCGACGGGCGAAAACCTCGCCGTCATGTGGCCTGACGTCACGACGAAACCGTGGAAGGGCTTGCCGGCGGGCCGCCCGATTCGTCTGCGGATCGACGATCTGGCCTTCATCCGCGACCGCATGCCGGAGCTCAAAGCAGTTCACGGCGAAGTCGTGTCGTGGCGCACAGCGATCACGTACGGCCGCAAGACGGTCAACGGCCGCGTGATCGGGACCAACTTCGTTTATGGCGAGGATCGCAAGCACTATCCGCAAGCGGGCGGACGTTTCTTCGGCCCCGAGGACGAGATCAATCGCCGGAGAGTGGTGTTTCTCGGCAACGAAATGGCGAAGGACATCTTCGGAGACGAGCCGCCGGTCGGAAAAACGCTTCTGATCAACAACGCTCCGTACACCGTCATCGGCGTGATGCAGAAGAAAACGCAGATGGGAATGTACGGCGGGCCGGACTCCAATCACGCTGTCATTCCGATCACGACCTTCCGCGCGCAATTCGGGCGCGAGCGGCTGAACAATCTCGTGATCGAAACGAATCGGCCGGAAGAGATGAAGCCGGAGCTGAAGAAGCTCAACGCAGTGCTCGGGCCGAAATACGGCTACGACCCGACTGACGATCGCGCGCTCGCGACGTGGGACATGGTCAAGAGCGCCCAGACGACCAGCAACATCCTGATCGGCATTCAGATTTTCCTCGGCATCGTCGGGGCGCTGACGCTGCTCATCGGCGGCGTCGGCGTTGCAAACATCATGTACGCCGTTGTGAAAGAGCGCACGCGTGAGATCGGCGTCAAGATGGCTCTCGGCGCTCGAAGACGATGGATCATCATGCCGTTCGTGCTGGAAGCGGTCGTCTACACGCTGATCGGCGGCGCGCTCGGCATCACGATCGCGAATGTGCTAGTGGCGCTGACGACTTTCATCCCAATCGAAAACAACAAAGTCATGTCGTTCCTCGGCCGGCCGACACTTTCGCCGCAGATCGGCATCATCACCTCGCTGATCCTCTGCGTGATCGGCCTCCTGGCGGGCTACTTCCCCGCCCGGCGCGCGGCATCGGTCGATCCGGCAGCCACGCTGCGGTACGAATAGGAGACTGCATGGGCATCAACGGCAACGGAACAATCATCAGCATGTCGGAGATCCGCAAGGTCTACGACACCGGCAAAGTGAAAGTCGAAGCGCTGAAAGGCGTCAATCTCGAGATCCACAAAGGGGAGATGGTCGCCATCGTCGGCCCTTCCGGCTCCGGCAAATCGACGCTCATGAATCTCATCGGCTGCCTCGACACACCGACGTCGGGCGAATACGAGCTGGGCGGACAGAGAGTCGCAGGCGTTTCACGCGACATGCTCGCCGAGATCCGAAACAAGCGTGTCGGATTCGTCTTTCAGAATTTCAATCTGCTCCCGCACATCTCGGCCCTCGAAAACGTCGAGATGCCGATGATGTTCGGCGGCCTGCGTCAGGCGCAGCGTCGCTCGCGCTCAAAGGAGTTGCTGGATCGCGTCGGCCTCGGTGATCGAGTCGATCACAAACCGACCGAGCTCTCAGGAGGCCAGATGCAGCGCGTCGCGATCGCGCGCGCGCTCGCGATGACTCCCGACATCGTTCTCGCCGACGAGCCGACCGGCAACCTCGACTCGACGTCGGGCAGCGACATCATGTCGATCTTCACCGATCTGTGGAAGCAGGGAAGCACGCTGGTCATCATTACGCACGATCCAGCGCTTGCGCGGCGGGCCAGTCGCGTCGTTGAGATCCGGGACGGACGGATTACGTCCGATCACCCGGCCGCGGCTTAGTGGTTGATGCTTGCAAGCCGACGACGAAGCAGTTCGCGTTCCGCATCCGTGGGCGCTGAAGCGAGCGCTTGTTCAATGTACCGTCGCGCTTCCTCGTTGTGCCCGGCACGCCGATGCAACTCGCCAAGCACGGCATCCCACAGATAGTAACCAAGTAACCACGACGGCCGCTCAATCCCATTCAGAATTGCAACTCCCGCCTCAGGCCCTTGCCATTCGCTGACGGCGACGGCGCGGTTCAATGCGTTCAGGGGTGACGGGGCGATGCGATCGAGCATGCTGTAAAGGTCGGCGATTTCCTTCCAGCGTGTTTCTGCGAACGACGGCGCGAAGACATGTTCGGCTGCGATGCCGGCTTCCGCATGAAAGCGCGTGAACGACTCTCCGGTGGCGGCCTTCTTTAAGCACTCCGCGCCGAGACGGACTTGATCCTGATAACACAAAGACCGGTCCTGTTCTTCGAGCAGCAACAGGCCGCCTATCCCGTCGAGTCGCGCGTTCAACCGGGCGCCATGAAAATGCATGAGCGCAAGGAGAGCAAACGTCTCCGGAGTTGTACCGACCGGATGTTCTGTCAATAGTGTCGCCAACCGAATGGCTTCGTCGCACATCTCGCGACGGATCGTCGTGTCCGACTGCGCGGAAAGATATCCCTCGTTAAAAAGAAGATAGAGGACGACCTGAACACTCGCCAACCGCGACTGCAGCGCGTCCAGCGGAAGCGAGTTGAAGTCGCTCGGGATCTCGCGGAGATGTTCGCGTGCCCGCCCAAGACGCTTGAGGACATTCGCTTCGCTGAGAAACAAGCGCAGCGCGATTTCTGTCGTGCTGAATCCGCACAGCATCTTCAGAGCGAGGACCAGCCTCGAATCCCTCGGTATCGCCTCGTTGCAACAAACGAAAAGCATTCGCAACAAATCGTCACGAACCTCACCGTCAAATCGCGGAGAGACGGGATCATTGGGCGCTACGCGCAGTGCGTTACCGGCGGCCTCGAGTATCCGCAGCCGTCCGGCAGTGTTTCGCAAGGTTCCAATCAGCTGATTGTGAGCGACGCGATAAAGCCAGGAGCGTGGATCGTCGGGCAGGCCCTTCGCGACCCACGAGGTGAGCGCGGTCATCAGCGCGGTCTGCACCGCATCCTCCACCAAGTCGACGTGCTGGATGCCGACCTTGCGCGTCAGGATCGCGACAAGCCGCCCATATTCGTGGCGGAAGAAGTGCTCAACCAGTCCCGACGCATCGGTCAGGAGGACGCCATCTCCCGGATCTCTACGCATGCGCCGGGCGATTGCAGCATCGGCATCGCTTTCACGACGGTCACCGCACCATCGTAATCATCCGCGGCGATGATCATGAAGCCGCCAACGATTTCCTTCGCTTCCGCATACGGTCCATCCGTAACGCCGGAGGGAGCGACGACTCTGCCGGAAGGTTTCAGCTTGCTGCCCATATCGACGATATTGGCTTTGAACTTTTCCTTCCATTGGTTAAACGCGGCGAACATCTCCTGCATCTGCGCAGGCGAGGGTTTGTTTTGGCTGGGTGCGCCGCGGTACATGCAAAGGTATTTTTGGTTCGACATTCGTCCTCCAGAGTGCGCCCCTCAGTGGGCCGTCATCCTAAAGACGCGCGGAGATGGGCGAATCGGACACTTAGTGTCCGATGTTGGCTTTTGAGTCCGGCACAGCCAGCGCCATCACCAGCATTCGCAGTCGCGATTCGGATTCATCGTCGGCCGCGACAATCCGCAAACCGGTCTGATACGTCCCGTCGGTGACTGAGCTTGCGCGAACGATCTCGCACTGAAGCGTGATCGATCCAAAATCGGAGTGGAACATCAGTCTGCATGACTGACCGATATTCGGAGCGCTATGCTGCACGACGCCGAGTCCGGTGATCGACGCGTCAATGACGTAGGCCGGCGAAG
>QHVX01000179.1 GCA_003222375.1 Acidobacteriota bacterium | reverse complement strand
GTCGCTCGGATTTGTCGACATTCCGCCGTATCGTCACAACCCGATCGCAGGCTCGAAATTCATGGAACTGGATCTCCACCGATGAACATTCGCGAGACGCTCGAGAAGATCGAGTACGACACGCTCGTCCCGCGAGCCGCGAAGAGCGCGGACACGCGCGGCCGCGATCGCCTCGAGCCGGAAGACGATCTGCGCCCGTCCTATCAGCGCGATCGCGATCGCATTATCCACTGCAAGGCGTTTCGTCGGCTCAAACACAAGACGCAGGTTTTTCTCGCGCCGGAAGGCGATCACTTTCGCACGCGCCTGACGCACGTCCTAGAGGTGACGCAGATCGCGCGTACGATCGCCAAATCTCTTCGCCTCAACGAAGTCCTCACCGAAGCCATCGGCCTGGGCCACGACCTCGGTCATTCGGCGTTCGGGCATGCCGGCGAAGCCGCGCTGAATAAGCTGGTGCACGGCGGATTCGATCACTATCGGCAGTCGGTCCGCGTGGTCGAAGTGCTCGAGAATTTGAATTTGACCGTCGAGGTGCGCGACGGAATCCTGAAGCATTCCAAAGGTGAGAAAGGCGAGCTGCTGCGCCGGCGGCCGAAATCGCGGGCCCTGACCCTCGAGGGCGACATCGTCCGCATCTCCGACATCATCGCGTACGTCAATCACGACATCGACGACGGCATCCGCGCCGGACTCCTGACATCCAACGACATTCCGAAAGAGATTCGCAAGACGCTGGGAACAAACGGCGCACAACGCATCGACCGCATGGTGCGCGACTGTATCAACGCAACGCTGGCCTGCGATTACGACGCCATCATGATGACGCCCGAAATTCTGCAGTCGCTCGAAGAGCTGCGGACCTACATGTTCCAGAATCTGTATCTAACGCCGGCAGTGCGCAGCGAGTTCGAGAAGGCACAGCGGGTGCTCACCACGCTGTTCGAATACGTCACTGCGCATCCGCAGGAATTCTTCGACCGCAAAAGCGAAGAGCCCGTGGAGCGCCTGGCGATCGACTTCATCGCGGGCATGACCGATCGCTACGCAATCAACTTGTACGAGAGGCTCTTTGTGCCTCGTGCGAGGGTGTGAAAACTGAATCTACTTGCGGCCGCTCTTGCCGCCCTTCCGGTTCACGAGCTCACGCAGGTCCTTGCCGGCCTTGAAACGGACATTCTTCGACGCCGGAATGTTGATTTTCTCGTTGGTCCGGGGGTTCCGGCCTTCGCGCGCCTTGCGGTGCGAGATGCTGAAACTGCCGAGGCCCGGAATCGCGCAGCGCTCGCCGCGCTGACACGAATCGGAGATGTAGCCGACGAATGCATCAAACGCCGCCGAGGCCTCCTTCTTCGAAATCCCGGCTTGGTCGGCGATGGCGCTGATGACGTCGCCCTTTCCTGCCATAAAAAGCTTCCTCCTGTTTGCGTGCGGAGCAAAGAAACGAAGTGAGTTGAAGGTTCGCGCGACAATCTAGGTGAACGATTTCGGTTTGTCAACGGGCTTCTCCGCTGTTTTTTCTTCCATGCCGGCGTGACGCAGAACACGCACAGTTTCGAGATATCCGCGTACCACCGAAACCACTTGAGCGTGACTCCACGTGAATGGAGCGACCGACAGCGGTGCGCCGGTGAAGGGATGAATCTGTTCCGGCAGCATGAGCGAAGGACGCGCTTTCGATCGCACCCAACGCAGAAGATCGAGCGCCGACTGCAGCTCGGCCACCGACGTCGCACGCGCGATTGCATGCTCGGCAAGCCAAAGCGTGCAAATCAGCCAGGGATTTCCGGAAACGTTGCTTCCGACGTCGGCGAGGCGCTGATAGGAGTCGTTTTCGTAACGTGCGACACCGCCGACCTCGGTCTGAATCCACAGCTTGTCGCGAATGGCGCGCATCGTTCCTTCCACCATCGCGCTCTCGGCCGCGAAGACGCCGAGGTAGAAGGTCGCGAAGGATGAAGCATCGATCGTGCGGTCGAGCTGCAGCTTTCCATCCTGAACGACGAGGCCGCGCGCGAACCGGCCTTCATCTTCAATCCACAGATGACGCACCATCGCGTCGCGCAGCTCCGCGGCGACGCTCAAATAGCGTTCGCGCCGATCCTGCTCGTTGAACAGATTGGCGAGATCGCCGGCCGCGTGCAGCGCAGCGCAGACGGCGGCGCACGTGAACGTGAAGACGCCCTGGCGTTCCTCCCAGATGTCGAAGCTCGGAAGCGGCAGCCCGGTCTTCGGGTCGCGGAACGCGATCATGAATTCCGCGGGTTGCAGAACGAGCCGCTTATAGACTGCGCGAACGAAGTCCAGATCGCGGTTGCGATCGTAGTGTCGCGCCAGCAACCAGATGACGAGCGCGGTTTCGTCTTCCTGAATCGGCAATTGCTTCTGCCCGTTTCGAAACCACGGATTCCATGACGGCGCGAGCGAGCCATCGGGCGTGTACTTGTGCAGAAAATAGCCGCTGTTGCTGATCGTGTCGTTCGCATACGTCAGGAACTGACGCGCGATGGTCGGAAAACCGGCACGGTCGACGGCATCGGAGACAAAGGCGGCGTCGCGCGGCCAGACATACGAGTAATGATCGTTGTGTCCCCACTCGATGTCGGAGTCGCAGGCCGCCACGATGCCGCCGTCACGATCGCAATGCGCGCGGATCGTGAGGATCGACCGGCGATAAAGCTCGATGATCTCTTCTGGCAGATCGCGGAAGTCTTCGCCTGACTTGTTGACCCATGTGTACCACAGCGACGCCGTACGCGCGAGAATTCGTGATGGATTCTCATCTATGATTTTCGTGTCTAATTCCCGCACGTCGCCGTAACGGACCCCGGCGCAGATCCAGTAAAACGCGGTCGCGCTGCCGTTCGGCTCGAGAGAAAGCGAAACGGAAATCGTCGAATCCACCGCGCCCTGCTGAATCGCGTTCATCGACAGCTTTCCATCCTCGGCATCCCGCCACGTGCCTTCGCTGTCGCCGATCCCGCTGCGACCGCATGCGTATTCATCGACGCCGTGGGCGTCCTCGGTCGCCACGTTCATCAGGAAATAGCGCTTTGCTTTGTAATGGATGACGCTGCGCGATTCGGGGTCGAACATCGCGGTATCGGAGCTCGCGCTGCCGTAGAGGTTGAGGTCGTGATGAAAGAAAAGCTTCACATCGCGCGCTTCCGATCGAAGATTGCGCACGACGATTTTGCGCAGGTAGATGTTGGCGTCGGCATCGACGACGTCGTAGCAGCGAAGGCGGATGCCGACGTCGTCATTCTGACAATCGACATCGGTGACCAGCGTCTCGCGGAGATAAGTCAGCGTGCGCTGCCAGCCGTCCGACTCGACCCAACTGAGTTTGCCGTCGACCCACACGCCGAAGCGAAAGGGCGAGCCGCTGTGGTTCTCCTGTCCGACGTGCGGAAAGTAAATGTCCGCCAGGCGGTACTTGGAATCGAATGCGACGACGAGCGAACCGTTGCCGATCAGCAAATCGCGGGGCATTGATTTCTCAGTTTAGCGCCAACACAAATGCCGTAAAGCCGTCGGCGCCCGATTCGGGGGTCAATCGCAGCACGCCCTGGTCCACCCATCGTGCTACCACGGGATTCACGAAATCGGCCACATCGGCGCGTTTCGAGCCGGCGACGATGGCATCGTTCTCCTCCGGCTCGAGCGAGCAGGTCGAATAGACGATGTAGCGGCTCGCCAATTCCCTGGCGGAAGCGAGCAGCTCGCGCTGCAGCTTCGTGAAGTTCTGCAGATCGCTTTCCCGCAGCCGCCACTTGATCTCGGGGTTCTTGCGGATGGTTCCGGTCGCGCTGCACGGCGCATCGAGCAGCACCGTTTCGAATCTTTTTCGAAACGCCGACTGGCGGCCGTCGCTCACCACGATCTTTCGCGAGCGGCCGATCAGAGGGCGCAAGCGCGCGATCGAAATATCGTTGCTGATGACATTCGCGCCACGCGATGCCGTCACGATCGTTTTTCCGGAGCCCATCCTTCAACTTTCGCGCTCGATCCCGTCAACTTGAAAATTCCGGGCACGAGCTTCGACGGTTCCGCTCCGGACGGCGGCGTGGAGGTGAAGATATCGGGGAACGAGAGCTCTTGATTGGCTTCCGCGATCGCGGCGGCGCGTTGTTGGCCGTAGGTTCGAATCCAGCGATCGAGGAGCCATTGCGGATGCGCGGTCCGAGTCGTGAGGTCTTTTGCGAGCGACCTCAGGTCCGTCTGCGAGGCGCGCCGCAGAATGGCGTTGACGAAACCGCGAGCGCGTTTTGCGTAGCGCGCCGCGAGATCGACCGACTCCGAAACCGCGGCGTACGGCGCAACATCCATGAACATGAGCTGATAGATACCGATGCGAAGGATGTCGACGACATTCGGATCGAGTCTCTTCACCGAACGCTCCGCGAGCGTCGCGATCGCGTGATCGAGTCGCGAGCGCCATCGGAGGACGCCGAGGACCAGCGTACGTACGAAGCCGGTCTCGTCTTGCAAAACGATTGATGCGTAGGCCGACTCGCGTTCGATGCGCCGCAGCAGATTGAAGGCGCGCTCGCGTTCGGTCACTCGAGCCGTGCTCCGACGCGCCAGCCTGCGCCGTGCGCGAACTCCGGCGCGCGCTGCCGCGATTTGCCGCTGCGCTGCACGACGATCAATTTGATCGCGCCCTTACCTGTCGCGACCGTAACGCCGTCGTCGATCGACAAGATCGTTCCCGGCTCGCCCTTTCCCGTCACCGGCGCGATTTCGATCAGCTTCAAATCGCCGCGGAAAATACCCGGCCACGGATCGAACGCGCGGAATTTGTTGTAGATCGACGCCGCCGCGTCGCTCCAGTCGATCTCGCCTTCTTCTTTCTCGATCTTCGGAGCGTAGGTCGCTTTCGAATGATCCTGTTCCGTTTCCACGAGGTCGCGCCGGAGCGCTCGCGCCATTTCTTCGGCACCGATCTGCGACAGCCGGCTCGAGATCGACGGCGTCCTCTCATCAGGACCGATCGCCGTGCGCGCGATCGACAGGATCGGGCCGTGATCGAGCTCTTCATCAACGCGCATGATCGTGACGCCGGTCTCGGTCTCTCCATGCTCGATCGCACGCTGAATCGGCGCTGCACCGCGATATTTCGGGAGAATCGAGGCATGGACATTGAGAAAACCGCGCTTCGGAATCTGCAGAAGCGTGGCCGGAAGAATCTTTCCGTACGCCACGACGATGCCGATGTCGGCCTCCACCGGCTTCAGCTCGCGAATCTTGCCCGGTTGCGCCAACGGCAACCCGAGCTCGCGCGCTTTGACCGCAACAGGCGGCGATTGCAGTTTCAGTCCGCGTCCGGCGCGCTTATCCGGCTGCGCGACGACGAGTGCGACTTCGTGCTCGCGCGCGAGGGCTTCCAACGTGGGGACCGCAAATTCGGGAGTGCCGAGGAAAACAATTCGCAATCGCGCGTCATCCTGAGCGAAGCGAAGGATCTCCGTCAACGAGATCCTTCGCCGTCTTCGCGGCTCAGGATGACGAGCGCTAGCGAGTGCTAGTCATCGGTGGCTGATCCTTCAGCGTCGTCGTCGGCTTCGTCGGATCGATGGGTTTGCGCGTGATGTTCTTGCCTTCGACGCCTTTGTTCGGCTCGGGCGCGGCGCCCTTCATGCCGGCGCCGGACGGCGATTGCGCGGAGCTGGTGACCGGATGCGTCATCGCGGGCGGATTGTTTTGATAGTCGCGCGGCTGCATCTCGCGCCGGCACGCCGCCAGGAGAATCGCGATGATCAGCAATCGCCGCACGGCCGATGAGCATGACATAGAATCGCCGGATGCGAAACGTCATCGCACTCTCGGCGCTCCTTTTCGCCTCGGTCGCCTCGGCGCAGATTGCCGAGGGAGATCAGCATTGGGCGGCGCGGGCGGAGGGACACCAGAGCGGACGCGCGAAGCCGGCCCAGATCGACGCGGCGATCGCGGCGTACCAGAAAGCAGTCGCGCAGAATCCGAACGACCTGGAAGCGCGATGGAAGCTGCTCCGCTCGCTCCGATTCAAAGGCGCGTACGTGGCGACTTCGACCGACGAGAAAAAACAGATCTACAGCTCCGCAAAAAAGGCGGGCGAGGAAACGCTGGCAATCATCGACCGGCAACTCTCCGCGAAAGGGATTCGGTCGGTGACGAAAGCGACCGAAAAAGAAGTCGCGGCTGCCGCGAAATCGATTCCGGGTGCCGGCGAAGTCTTTCTTTGGGACGCAGTCAATTGGGGTGAATGGGCGCTGGCGTACGGGAAGATGGCTGCCGCGCGACAGGGAGCAGCGGATCGCATCCGCCGCGGCGCGACGATCGCCATGCTGATCGATCCCAAACTCGAAGGCGGTGCTCCTTCCCGCGTCCTCGGCCGCCTTCACGATCAGACGCCGCGAATTCCGTTCATCACGGGCTGGGCGTCGAACCGTGAAGCGCAGAGATTTCTCAACGAGTCGATGAAGATCGATCCGACGAACAAAATCACGCGCGTTTTTCTGGCCGAGGCGATGGTCAGCGGGAATTCGGACACGAAGCCGCAGGCGATCCAAATGTTGAAGGAGCTGTTGACGACGCCGAACGATCCGAATTACGAAGTCGAGCAGGCGGCCGCGCAGGACGACGCACGCGCACTCCTCAAGAAGTGGGGAGCGTAATGGCCGCGATC
This sequence comes from Acidobacteriota bacterium, assembly GCA_003222375.1. Lineage (GTDB taxonomy): Bacteria > Acidobacteriota > Thermoanaerobaculia > Gp7-AA8 > Gp7-AA8 > Gp7-AA10. The sequence continues at coordinate 1,814 of QHVX01000179.1, read as the reverse complement.
AGATCGCTGATGGCGACCGTCTCGACGCCCTGAAAGCGCAATCCGGTCTCATTTTTTGACTCGAGAATCAGCGGAACGCGCCGCAAGGTCGGAATGGAGCCGCCGTGCTGCTTCCACAGCGCCTCCTTTGCGCTCCAGAAGTGCAGCATGCGCAGAGCGATTGTGCATTTCTTCATCGATTCAATCTCTTCATCAGTGAGAAAGAGATGCGCGGCGTTCTCGGAAATCTCGCGCGAGACTTCGATGTCGATCCCTACCGCCTGCGTGTCGATCGCACCGGCACCGTATTTTCCGGAGTGCGAGAACGAGACGTAATCACCCGTCACGCCGCTGCGCCGCAATTCCTTTTCGGCAATGCGGCTGAGCATCCATTCGCTGCGCCGTTTCGTTCGCGCAAATCCGCGGATCACCGCGAGCTCCTCTTCGTCGAACCACGTTTCGGGATGGGGAATGTCGCTGACGATCAACGCGCGGCCCTCCCAACCCGTCGGCGTAAGCATCATGGATGTGAGGGAACGGCAGCGACGAATTGTGAGTCGCCATTCGTGTCGACGACCGATGCGTACGCGATCGCCGCGCCGGCCGCCATTTTCACGCGCACGGTCATCGTTTCGTCGAGCGGAACGCCGAGAGCGCGGTCGGCGTCCGCCTGGTAGTAGACCTCGTCCGAATCGAGTGTCTCCTGAATCATGCGGCCGACGCGTTGACCTGTTCTCGTGAACGCTGCAACGCGAAAGGTGATCGGAACCTGACTGACGTTCAAGACTCCGATGTTGACGCGGCGCTCGGCACCCGACGGAATTCCCACGATCGTGAGGTCATCAGCGGCCTCGCGCATTGAGAGCGGCTCGATGATGGAAGCGCGCGCATTGTGCGCGGCGTCATAGGTCTTCACACGGGCGATTGGCGGCCGATCGCCACGATACTCGATCCACAAAACCCCTCGCCCTTCCGGCGCGTGAAAAAAAGAGCGCGTCACATCTTCCCATCGGACGCTCTGCCCGCCGGCGAGAATGACCTGTCGATCGACGCGCGCCTCACCCGCGACGTATCGCATCGTGAGCGACATCCGCGCCGCCACCGGATTGTGAAGTGCGAGATCAGATTTCCAGTATGTGCCGCTGGCGCCCGAGACGCTGCCGACCGATGGAAAGACAAGCCGCGCGCGATCGCCGAGAAGGCCGATCTCGCGCAGCGACGGCAACCGAATCTGACGCATGTATCCGTCGAGGTTCAGCGGCGGATTCGTTTTCTTTCGCGTCCACAATTCCGTGCCCCACGTCGAATGCGTGTACTGGTAGCGATCGTTGATGTAACTCGCGACCGCCTGCGCGCGCACCGAGTTGTCGATCTCGTCGAAGACATCGAATTGCTGCGGCGAGCGGCGGATCACGATCGGCGGCTTCGCGCGTTCGAGGGCGACGATGACTTCGCGCTGGAACTCCGCCGGAGAAAGAATCGGCACCTGGTAGAACCGCGTCGGGTTCGGCCGGTCGCAGAAAAAGTAGAGCGCCGGCTGGTTGGAAAAATCGAACATCGGCGCGCCAGCGCGACTCAGATCGGTGACCCAGAATCGAACCTGATCGATACGATGGCGAATCTCCATCGCCGCCGGATCGATCCATCCGACGCCGCTGACGCGGCCGAGGTAGTGCGTGAGGTCGTCAAGGCGGGAGTTGGCGATGTCGGGTGCCCACAGCACGACGAAAAAGATCGGCAAGAGCGCTGCCGCCGCGATCCGCCCCGCCGCCCGGCCGAAAAACACGAGCAGAATCACGATCATCGGCCCGACGAGAAACGCCGAGAAATACTGA
>QHVX01000178.1:5036-9188 GCA_003222375.1 Acidobacteriota bacterium | reverse complement strand
CATGGACGGCGGCACGATGTGCCCCAGCTACATGGTCACGCGCGAAGAGGAACACTCTACGCGCGGCCGCGCTCATCTCTTTTTCGAGATGTTTCAGGGGCAGGAGATTCCCGACGACTGGCACAACGATGCGGTCAAGGACGCGCTCGATCTCTGCATCTCGTGCAAAGGATGCAAAGGCGATTGTCCCGTCAACGTCGACATGGCGACGTACAAAGCCGAATTCCTTTCGCATTACTACAAGCGCCGTCTGCGCCTGATCGCCGCATATTCGATGGGATGGATTCATCGCTGGTCGCGAATGGCATCCATTGCGCCGCGGATCGCAAACCTGACGATGCCGATGACCAAACGGCTACTCGGCATCGCGCCGCAGCGCAAAATGCCGCGGTATGCGAGGCAAACATTCCGACAACAATTCGCGAAGCACGAGCCGCCGAGGCAAGGGACGACGGTGTTGTTGTGGGCGGACACCTTCAACAACTATTTCCGGCCCGATACCGCGATGGCGGCGGTCGATGTCCTCGAGCGCGCCGGTTATCGCGTCAGCATCCCTCGCAAGCCACTCTGCTGTGGACGTCCGCTCTACGACTGGGGATTTCTCACGCAGGCGAAAAGGCTATTGAAGGAAGTGATGGCGGAGCTGGGACCCGAAGCTCAAAAAGGAATTCCGATCATCGGATTGGAGCCGAGTTGCATCTCGGTCTTCCGCGATGAGTTGGAAAATCTCTTTCCAGGCCGCTCCATACCGGTCATGACGCTCAGCGAGTTCATTGAACGCGAGGGCGATCGCTTCGAAGTTCCGCGCCTGCAACGCAAGGCCATTGTGCAGGGCCATTGCCATCACAAAGCGATCATGAAGTTCGAGCCGGAAGAATCCGCGCTGAAGAAAATCGGGCTCGACTTCGAACATCTCGATTCGGGATGCTGCGGCATGGCCGGCGCGTTCGGCTTTGAGGCGAAACATTACGACATCTCGATGCGCATCGGCGAGCGCGTGCTGCTTCCGCGCGTGCGCGAAGCGGAACGCGATACGCTGATCATCGCCGACGGATTCAGTTGCCGCGAGCAGATCGAGCAGGCGACCGGCCGGCAGACACTGCATCTCGCTGAGGTATTGCAGATGGCTTATGGGTCATCCTGAGCGTAGCGAAGGATCTCCGCCGACGAGACCCTTCGCCGTCTCCGCGGCTCAGGGTGACACGCGTTACCGTCCGATCGCGGACTACGCGATCATCGGCTGCACCCGTTCCGCGGCGCTGATCTCGAGCGAGGGATCGATCGACTGGCTGTGCTGGCCGCGATTCGATTCGCCATCTGTTTTCGCACGCATTCTCGATTATGACAAAGGTGGGTATTTTTCAATTCGGCCGCGGGTCCTCTTCAAGTCGCAGCGGCGCTATCTCGACAGCACGAACGTCATCGAGACCATCTTCAAAAGCTCCGAGGGGATCGCCAGGCTGATCGATCTGATGCCGGTCATGCGCGAGGAGGAGAAGCAACGGCGCTTGTTGCCGTTCCGGCAGATCCTCAGGCGCATCGAATGTGTTTGGGGCGAAGTCCCGATTGAAGTCCGCTTTTCGCCTCGCCCGAACTACGCGCAATCGCCGCCCGACCTGAAATATCGAGGCGACAGCGTGTTCTGCGAGCAAATCCCGATCGCGCTTCACATGCGGTCGGATATCAAGTTCGATCTCGACGGCCCCAACGCCATTGCGCGATTCACGATGCGGAGAGGCGACCGTCACGATTTCGCGCTGGCGTTCGAAGATCGCTCGCCGGCGGTGCTGCCGCACATCGGCGATGAAGCGACGGCCAACATCGAAAGGACCGTGAAGTTCTGGCGCGAATGGTCATCGCAATGCACCTACGATGGTCCGTACCGCGCGAATGTCCTGCGCAGCGCGCTCGTTCTCAAATTGCTGGCCTACGCGCCGTCGGGCGCGATCGTGGCTGCCGCGACGACATCTTTGCCCGAAAGAGTCGGCGGCGTCCGCAACTGGGACTATCGCTACTGCTGGCTGCGCGATGCGGCGTTCACCGTGGCAGCGCTCGACGACATCGGCTTCACGGTCGAAGGCAGCGCATTCGTCGACTGGATTCTCTACGCGACGCGCCTGACCCATCCGCGCCTGCAGATTTTGTACGACGTTTTCGGCGAGCCCAGGGTGCCCGAGAAAACTCTGAATCACTTCGAAGGTTATGCGCGATCCGGTCCCGTTCGCATCGGCAACGACGCGCGCGATCAACTTCAGCTCGACATCTACGGCGAAGTCCTCGGCGCCGTCGACGAACAGTTGGAGGCAAACACGGCGGAGTCGCAGCGCCCCGAGTTGTACCGCGACGTGCAGAAATTGCTCTGTCGTCTGACCGATCGCGTGGTCGAGCATTGGAAGGAGCCCGACAGCGGCATCTGGGAAAAACGAAGCGGCCGAAAGCAGCATGTGCATGCGAAGGTCATGTCGTGGGCGGCGCTCGACTGCGCGGAGCGGCTCGCGAAAAAGAAATACATTCCCGACCGCAATATCGAAACCTGGCGCCGGGCGAAAGAAGAGATTCGCAACACGGTTCTCGAACGAGGTTTCAATCGTGAGCTGGGAAGTTTCGTGTCGATCCTCGATGGCAACGAGCTTGATGCCAGCCTCCTGTCATTGACTCGCGTTGAATTTCTGGAAGCTGAAGATCCGAGGATTCTCGGGACGATCGATGCGATTCGAAAGGGGCTCGGCCACGACGATCTTTTGTATCGATACGAATTGCGGACCGACGATGGCCTTCCGCCCGGCGAGGGCGCGTTTCTCGCGTGCAGCTTCTGGCTCGTCGAGGCATTGGCGTATGCCGGGCGCGTCGACGAAGCGCGTGCGACGTTCGAGAAGCTCCTGCATCGATGCAACGACGTCGGCCTTTACTCGGAAGAGATCGATGTCATGACCGGCGCGCTGCTGGGAAACTTTCCGCAGGCGCTGACGCACATCGGCCTGATCAACGCGGCACTGCGGCTCTCACCAAAACCCGAGGCCTCTCGAGACGAACGCGAAGAGCGCCGCAAAGAACAGTAGACCGGCGTCGCCGAATGTAATCGGCTCTATCGCGACGAACCCACACAAAGGGCACTTCGGCGCTCCGGGCACCCAACGCTCGCGGCAAGCCCATGCAGTACCGGATGTTCGAGTCAGTCAAGCTCCACGGACCACATGTTCGCGGGAAACAGTTTCTGGATTTCGGAGAGTTGCGCGCGCGTGACTTTGCACCGCGGAAGCGTTTTCAGCACGACGGCGTAAAAAGGCTCGGATCGAAACTCGTCGCGCGCGATCTCGTCCTTCGGCGTTGCAAATCCGAGGTCGTGCCAGGTCCAGCCGACACACTTCGCATCTCGCGGATCAGGGCAGATCTTTCCCGGCTGGTCGACGACTACCGCGAAGAACGCGATCGCAAGAAACATGGTCCCTCCTCAGTAAAAGCGCGTCTCGGACGGCGTCGTGATGCGCAGCACGGCGTCCTGGCCGAACCGCTTCTTGTATTCCGCCGCGATCGCCGCGATCGAGACATCGTCCTCGTCAGTGACCTCGTGAAAAATCTCGACCACGAACACCGGCTCTCGCACGATCTCGCCGCGTGGATCGAGCCATTGACCATTCGCCTGCCAGATCGTCAGTCCCTTGGGGAACCGCGGCGTGATCACCGATCGAAGAAAACGTTCCCATTCGACATCGGTGACCGTTCCGCCGGCGGGAATGTTGCGACCGAAAAACAGGCGGTCGGCAACCATCGAATGATGCGGGACGACCGCAACGCTTTGACACGCTGTGAAGGCAACCGCCAGGATCAGCGCGCGCAACCGAATCATCAGCCGGAATGTAGCACGTAGAACGCGCCGATGATCGCGCCGTAGATCGCGTGGGCGATGATCGTGACGACCGGCGTCATGCGGCCGTAGTTCGTCGCGAGAAATCCGGGCGGCTCGAGTAAGCGCGTCGGCTCAGGGCCTCGAAAATCGGAGACCATTCGAGGGTGAATTCCGGGAAGTAGCGGCAAAACGGCAACCACCACGATGACTCCCTGCGCGAAACCAATCATCGATCCGTACCACCAGTTGGCCACGTGGACGCTCTGGAAGAAAAGTGCATAGGCCAGCGCGAAGATCCAGCCGTT
>QHVX01000178.1:0-4962 GCA_003222375.1 Acidobacteriota bacterium | reverse complement strand
ACCGTGGCGGCGAATCCCCATACCAGGATCGAGTGCAGGTTCATGTCTTGCTTCGAATCATCGCATGCAGCAGGAAATCGTTGTCATTACAGGCGCGTCGGCCGGCGTCGGCCGCGCTACGGCGCAGGCATTCGGCAAACGCAAAGCAAAAGTCGGGCTGATCGCCCGCGGCCGCGATGGACTCGAAGCGGCCAGGCGCGAAATCGAAGCCGCGGGCGGGCAGGCGCTCGTCCTTCCCCTCGATGTCTCGGATCACGACGCCGTCGATAAAGCGGCCGGCGAGGTCGAGAAGAGATTCGGCCCGATCGACATCTGGATCAACAACGCGATGCTGTCGGTGTTCTCGCCGATCATGGAGATGGAACCCGACGAATATCGCCGCGTCACGGACGTCACCTACCTCGGCTACGTCTGGGGAACGCTGGCCGCACTGCGGCGCATGAAACCGCGCGATCGCGGGACGATCGTGCAGGTCGGATCGGCGCTCGCGTACCGCGGCATTCCGCTGCAATCCGCGTACTGCGCCGCAAAACACGCCGTACAGGGTTTTCACGATTCGCTCCGCTGCGAACTGATTCATGACAACAGCAACGTACGCGTCGTCATGGTCAACATGCCGGCGCTCAACACGCCGCAATTTCGATGGGTAAAGAGCCGGCTGCCGCGGAAGGGACAGCCGGTACCGCCGATTTATCAACCCGAGATCGCGGCGGAGGCGATCGTGTGGGCCGCGTACAGCGATCGTCGCGAGATCAACGTTGGCTGGCCGACGTCCGCCGCGATCATCGGCAACAACTTCGTTCCCGGATTCGCCGATCACTACCTTGGGCGACACGGATACGACTCGCAGATGACGGACGAGCCCGAGGATCCGAATCGGCCTAACAATTTGTGGGATCCGCTGCCGGGCGATCAAGGAGCACATGGTGTCTTCGACGATCGCGCGACCTCGCGCAGCATCCATCTCGAGCTGAACAAAAAGCGCCCCTGGGTCGTGGCGGGCGCAGCCGCCTTCATCCTCGGCCTCCTCGTGATGCGGCGATAGTTTTGCGTCGGCGTCAGGTGTGCGTGACCATTAGCACATAGCCGTCGGGATCCTCGATTCGAAATTCGCCGCGAGGCGCGTAAAACGGGAATGCGATCGGGCCGACTGCGATGCCGGCCTTCTGCAGCTCGGCGTGCTTCGCGGCGACGTTGTCGCAATAGATGTAGAAGAGCACCGCCTGCTGCGATGCGATCACCGGCTCGGAGGCCTTCGCGAGCATCAGTTGCGCTCTTCCCGCGGTCTGGAGCCACGCCCATGTGAGCTCAGGCGCGCCGTCGGGCAAAAACGTGTTGCCGACTTGAAACCCGAGTTTGCCGTAGAACTCGATCGACCTGGGGACGCTCTTCACATGGCACAACGGAACAAGCATTCGAAACATCAGATCCTCATCAGCTTCGCGTATTTCGCGATGAATTTCTTCGATCCGGCGCGATCGAAATAGACCGTCAGCTTCGCGTCGGGTCCATTTCCTTCCATCGTCAGGATCGTGCCGTCGCCGAATTGCTCGTGACGGACACGCGCGCCGCGCTTGAGCTCCGCCGATCGTGTTTCGGCGAGCGCGGGACGAATCGAATTCGGATCGAATTGCACCGGGGCGTTTTTGAAGAAGGACGCGATGTTTTTTACCTGTGGAGTGAACTGCCGCGGCGGCTGTCCTCCAAAGAATCGTCTGCCCAGCCGCACTTCCTCTTTCACCTGATCGGGAATCTCCTGCACGAATGCCGACGGCCGTTGATCGCGCATCATGCCGTGCACGCGGCGTTCGAGCGCGTAGAGGCAATACAGTTGTTCGCGAGCGCGCGTCATTCCGACGTAACACAGCCGGCGCTCTTCCTCGATGTCGTCCGATTCCTCGAGCGACTGCGAATGCGGGAGAATGCCTTCCTCCATGCCGGCGAGAAAGACGATTTTGAATTCGAGGCCCTTGGCCGCGTGCAGCGTCATCAGCGTGACGCCTTTCTGCGATTCGTAGCGATCGAGGTCGGTCATGAGCGTGAGCGAGTCGAGGTAGTCGCCGAGTGACGCGGTCAGATTCTGCTCGACGAACTCGCGCGCGGAGTTGATCAGCTCATCGAGATTTTGCAATCGCGACTCGTCCTGAATATCGCGTGACTCCTGCAGCATGCGTCGATACCCGGTCCGCAGCAGCACGTAGTCGAGAAAGTCGGGAACGGGATTGGTGGCCGCCCGCTGCAGGTCGTGAATGATCTCGCGGAACTCGCGAACGGCCTTCGCGGCGCGCGGGGGGAGGAAATCGAGAGGGCCTTCGATGATGCTCCACAGCGACGCGTTCGCGCGGTTCGCTTCATCGTCGAGCGCTTTCAGTGTCGTGTCGCCGATTCCGCGTGAAGGAACGTTGATGACACGCTCGACAGACGGCGTGTCGTGCGGCCGCACCGCCAGCCGAACGAAGGCCAGGATGTCCTTGATCTCGGCGCGTTCGTAGAACTTCACGCCGCCGACGACGGAGTACGGCAGATTCGCGCGCAGCAATTCCTCTTCGAACGGCCGCGACTGCGCGTTGGTCCGAAAGAGCACCGCGAAATCCGAGAGCTTGTATTGCGGCTGCAGCGCCACGATCTTCTCGAGGACAAACTGCGCCTCCTCGCGGTCGGTGCTGGCGGTGACGATCCGCACCTTTTCGCCGCTGCCCGAGTCGGTGAACAGCCGCTTACCCTTGCGCGCGATGTTGTTCGACACGACGCCGGTCGCGGCGTCGAGGATGTTCCCGGTCGAACGATAGTTCTGTTCGAGCTTGACAATTCGAGCGCCGGGAAAATCGCGCTCGAAATTCAGGATGTTGTTGATATCGGCGCCGCGGAATCGATAGATCGACTGGTCCTCGTCGCCAACGGCTACGACATTCCCCTTTGGGCCGGCGAGGCTTTTTATCAATATATATTGTGCATGATTAGTATCTTGATATTCGTCGATGAGCAAGTGCGGAAACCGGTTGTGCAGCTCGTTGCGGATGTCCTCGTTCTGTTGAAGTAACAAAACGTAGTTGCCGATCAGGTCATCGAAGTCCATGGCGTCGAACTCTTTGAGTCGCCGCTGATACAGCCTGTAGACCTCCGAAACGCGTGCGCCGAAGAAGTCGATGTTCTGTTTTTCGTACTCCGCCGGCCCGATCAGATCGTTCTTGGCGTTCGAAATCCGATTCAGAATCGCGCGCGGCGGGAAGGCGTCGTCGCTCATCTGCAGCTCGCGCATGACCCGGCGCACGAGCGTCAACTGATCGGAGGTGTCATAAATCGCAAACGATTTGGTGAAGCCGAGGCGATCGGCGTAGCGGCGGAGCATGCGGAGGGAGGTCGAGTGAAACGTGCCGATCCACGGCCGTACGCCGATCCCGCCCTGCGGGACGAGGTGCTCCACGCGGCTGAGCATCTCGCTGGCGGCCTTGTTGGTGAACGTCACCGCCAGAATCTGCGATGGATAGACGCCCCGTTCGCTGATCAGCCACGCGATGCGATACGTGATGACGCGCGTCTTCCCCGAGCCCGCGCCGGCGAGCACAAGCAGTGGTCCGCCTTCGTGGGTAACCGCTTCGCGTTGCTGAGGATTGAGGCCGGAGAGGTCGATCATCGCAGCGCGATGTTAACAGTGACCGAAGTACACGAAATCCCGTGGCCTGTCGTCAGTGTTATAGACTGACCGCGGAGGCTGAATGTTCGGTTCACTTGGATTGCCTGAATTGCTCGTGATCTTCCTGATCATCCTGGTGGTGTTCGGCGCTGGCAAGCTGCCGCAGCTTGGCCGCGGACTCGGAGAGGGCATCTCCAATTTCCGCGACGGGCTCAAAGCACGCGAGGACAAGAAGCAGATCCCGGAAGAAAAGAAAAACACGCCGGCGTGAAGTGGCTGATCACCGGCGCTGGAGGCATGGTCGCAAGCGACCTGCGGAATGCGCTGGCTGCCCGCGGCGAAGACTTCCTTCCCCTCACTCGATCCGATCTCGACATCACCGACTCCCGCGCTGTGACGACCGCGGTCGTCGACGCGCAACCATCGATTATCGTCAACTGCGCCGGCTACACCCGCGTCGATGACGCAGAATCGAACGAGCGGCTCGCGAACGCGATCAATGGATCATCCGTCGAGCTGCTCGCCGAGGCCGCCAACGCGGCCGAGGCGCTGCTGGTACACATCTCGACCGATTTCGTGTTCGATGGTCGCAGCCAGCGCCCCTACGACATCAACGATCGCACCGGCCCCCTCTCGGTTTACGGCCGCTCCAAACTTCTCGGCGAACACGCCGCTTCGCACGCCCGGAAACACGTGATCGTTCGGACATCGTGGCTCTTCGGCACGAGCGGACCGAATTTCGTCGAAGCGATTCGCGGGCAGATTCAAAAAGGAACGAACCCGCTGCGCGTCGTCAACGATCAACGCGGACGGCCGACGTACACATCCCATCTCGCCGACGCGATCATCAGGATCGCGAACCTCGACGCGCGCGGCATGATTCACTACGCCGACGAGCCGGAGTGCACCTGGTACGACTTCGCACGCGCAATTGTCGAAGAGCTCGGGTCAGACATCGCAGTGAAGCCGGTTTCAACCGAGGACTTCACCCGCCCCGCCACCCGACCGGCGTACTCGGTCCTTTCGACAGAGCGATACGAGCGATTGACCGGGGTCAGACCGGAGTCGTGGAGGGAAGGTTTGCGAGAGTATCTCGAAAATCGAGGGTGAAATGCAGAATGCAAAATGCAGAATGCAGAGATTCATCTTTCTGCATTCTGCATTCTGCATTCTGCATTCATCAGATACTCGACATTCCCCTCCGCCCCTTTGACCGGACTCTCGATGACGCCGCGCACGTCGAATCCGATCTCTTTCGCGAAGTCGACCACTGACTGAACGGCGGCGTTGCGCTTCGATACGTCCCGGACGATGCCGCCCTTGCCGAC
>QHVX01000177.1 GCA_003222375.1 Acidobacteriota bacterium | reverse complement strand
CAATGACGTCATCAGCGCGGGATCGGCGGTGCGAGGCACGTTGGCAGACCTCATCCAATGTGGAGCGGATACGGTTGTTGTGGCGTCGCTGGCGGTGTTAGGGTCGGAATACATTGAATTCGCAGCCGCGAATCGTTTGCCGCTCGAGACGCTCACGCGAATGCCCAACACGATCTGGCCGCCGTCAGCATGTCCAATGTGCGCGGCGGGCGCGCCTTTCAGCAACTGAGGTCGATATAATCTCGCCGCTTTGTACGGTCCTCTGAAGGTTTTCACAGGTCGTTCACACCCGACGCTTGCGCAGGAGATCTGCTGCAAGCTCGAGATCGAGCCCGGACGCGTCTCGCTGTACAGCTTTTCCGACGGCGAGAACTACGTGCAGATCGACGAGAACGTGCGCGGCGCCGATGTCTTCGTCATTCAACCGACCTCGCCACCGGTGAACGACAACCTGATGGAACTGCTCATCATGCTCGACGCATTCAAGCGCTCCTCGGCGCGCCGCATCACGGCCGTCGTTCCGTACTACGGTTACGCGAGACAGGATCGAAAGGACAAGCCCCGCGTTCCGATCACGTCGAAGCTCTGCGCGGATTTGATCAGCGCCGCCGGCGCCGATCGCGTCCTCACGCTCGACCTCCACGCGTCGCAGATCCAGGGTTTTTTCAACATCCCTGTCGATCACCTTTTCGCCGCACCGGTGATCGTTCGCTATTTGCGCGATCTCGAGATGTCCGATCTCACGATCGTGTCGCCCGATGCCGGCGGCGTCGAGCGCGCGCGGGCGTATGCGAAGCGCCTCGGCGCGACGCTGGCCATCATCGACAAGCGCCGCGTCGCTGCGAATCAGACCGAGGTAATGAACATCATCGGCGACGTCGAAGGGCGCAACGTCTTCGTGGTCGACGACATCGTCGACACGGCCGGCACGCTCATCCATACGACGGAAGCGCTGCTGTCGAAGGGCGCGCGGTCGATTTCGGCCTCCTGCACGCACGCCGTCCTGTCCGGTCCGGCTGTTCAGCGTATCAATAACTCTCAGCTCGAACGCGTTGTTGCCACCAACAGCATGCCCACGATCGACAAAGAGCAGGAGTGCCCGAAACTGAAGACTCTTTCGATCGGCGAGCTGCTGGCTGAAGCGATCAAGCGCATCCATAGCGAGGACTCGGTCAGCTCCCTCTTCGAGATGTGATGGTGCCAGGTCTGCTGTTGGCTGTTTTCCACATCTAGTAGAGACCCGAATTCCACGCCGAGTAGAAAACAGCCAACAGCAGACCTGGCACCATCAAATTTGGGAATTTTGCTGAATCCGCTGGGTTTAGCGACCTTCGCGAGGAGTCTCTGTCAATGGCTGAGCTAACACTCGAGGTCTTGCGGCGGGAGGAAGCGGGGAAGGGTCCATCGCGACGACTTCGGCAGCAGGGCAAAGTCCCGGCGGTCGTTTACGGCGGTCACCGAGACACCGTGCCCATCATGGTCGATCGCAAAGCGGTCACCGACCTGATCCAGAAGAGCGAGCACGGAGTCCGCTCGATTTTCCTGCTCAAGATGTCGGGCAGTGATCAGCAGCGTCACGCCATGATCAAGGAAATCCAGATCGATCCGATCAGCCGCAAGATGACGCACATCGACTTCATCCGCATTGTGATGGACGAAGTCGTCCGGACGACAGTTCCCGTTCATGTGATTGGCTCACCGATCGGCGTGAAAGAGGGCGGTCTTCTCGATTTTCAGGTTCGCGATCTTCACGTCGAGTGTCTTCCCAACGCGATTCCCGACAAGGTGGAAGTCGACATCTCGAACCTCGGCATGCACCAATATTTCCGAATCTCCGATCTCAAAGCGCCGGAAGGCGTCAAGATCCTCGATGATCCCGACCGCGTCGTCGTCGGCGTGACGCATCTGCGCGCGGAAGAAGTGCCTGTGGCGCCGGAGGCCGCGCCGGCCGAAGCGGTGCCGATGGAGCCGGAGGTCATCGCGCGTGGCAAGAAGACCGAGGAAGAGACCGAAGAGTAAGACGCTGGCGGCCTTGGTGCTGCTCGCGGCGGCTGCCTGCAGCCGCGAAGCATCGCGGTCATCTGCGCCGCCCGCCAAGTCAGAAATCAAGCCGCCGGTCCAGGCGAGGGCCGAGGTCGGCGATCCGATGCCGTCCTACGCGGCGAAATTTCTCGACGGCAAACCATTCGACGTTGCCTCCGAAAAAGGGAATGTAGTCCTTCTCAACGTTTGGGCGACGTGGTGTCAGCCATGCCGATTCGAGACTCCCGAATTGCAGGCGCTGCACAGAAAATACGGTGACCGTGGCTTCAAGGTCATCGGTGTCAGCGTCGACAACGAAGGAAGCGACGCCGAGATCAAGCAATTCATCGACGAAAACAAGATCACATATCCAATCGCATTCGATCCAGAGGGACGCGTCGCGAATGTCCTTCGGACGACGGTGCTACCCACCTCTGTTCTCATCGGCCGCGACGGCCGTATCGCGTGGCGGAAAGTCGGCGCGGTGATGCCGAACGAGACCGCAGCGGTCAACGGCCTGATCGAAAAAGCTCTGGGAAAGAAGATCTAAGGCTTTCGGCGATCGGGTGTGGGCCTCGACAGTCCGCGTCGATCGCGCTGTCTTTGGATGAAGTCGCGGATCGGGGCGGCGACGGCTTTGGCCATCTGGGCGAGAAGCAGACGCATCGGCAAATAGGCGAGGCCTAAAGCGAGCGCGACCGCAGCAGTGACGATGACCAGAATGACCAACAAGGACGACATACTCATGCCGTATCAAAGAGCAATATCCGAGCCGCGGACCTGGGCGATCAGATCGCTGAGGTCAAAGGGTTTCGGGAGGATTTTGCCGACTTTCCGCATGCGGCGAGTATCGTAGGCAGCCGGCAAGTTTGCCGACATGATGATCACCGAGGACTCCAGCTCGGGACGATGCTCCTCGAGATAGTCGAGGACTCCCAGTCCATCCAGACCGGGCATCATCAAGTCGAGAAGAATGGCGTTGTAGTCGGTTTGAGCGAGCTTCTCGATCGCTTCGAAACCATCTCGAGCCGAGTCGACCTGGTACTGCTCGCGTCGCAGGACGCGCTCAACCATCACGCGGATGGACTCGTCGTCATCAACGACGAGGATTTTTCGGTTTTCGCTCACCCTGCGCCTCCGGGCGCAGGCGCTTGCTCAGCAAAGGATCTGCCACTTATCAGTGAAACCATGAGCCGCCGTTGATGTCGATCGTGACACCGTTGAGGTAGTCAGCCATCGGCGAGGCAAGGAAAAGGATGACGGCGGCGACGTCGCCGACTCTCCCGACGCGGCCGAGAGGAATCTGCCGCTCGATTTCCTCACGATGCGCTTCCAGCTCGGAGCGCGCCATCTCCGTTTCGATGAAGCCGGGCGCGACGCAGCTCGCGATGATGTTGTCCTTCGCGCAGCCGCGGGCAATGGAACGTGTCAGGTTGACGAGCGCGGCCTTCGACGCGCCGTAATCGGCAAATTCGATCTCGCCGCGGAACGCGGCCCGCGATGCGACATTGATGATCTTGCCGCCGCCGTTCTTCCGCATGGATCGCATCGCGAGGAACGCAGCGTTGGCGGCGCCGAATACATTGAGATCGAAGGTCCTGCGCCATCCCTGTTGCCAGGCCGCGTAATCGTCGCGGTCGAACGGATTCATGTCGAACGTGGCGGCATTGTTCACGAGGATGTCGATCTTACCGAAGCGCTCGATCAGCGCATCGATCATCGAGCTGGTTTGCGCGGGATCGGCGACATCGGCGTGAAGCGCGACGGCCTTGGCGTCCCCGATCTCCCTGACGACGGATAGCGCTTCATCCTTGCTGCGGTGGTAATTAACACCAACAAGCGCGCCGGCGGAGGCCAAACGGATCGCCGTTTCGCGCCCGATGCCGCGCGATGCTCCTGTGACGAGCGCAACCTTTCCGTTCAAATCGAGATTGTCGGCCACTGCAGTAGAGTCTATCGAATGGAAGTCACACTCTACACACGCCGCGATTGTCCGCTGTGCGAGGACGCGAAACATGCGATTCGCGCCGCCGGCTTGATGCCCAACGAAGTCGACATCGATCGCGATCCCGATCTGAAGCGTCGCTTCACGGACGATGTGCCGGTGATCTACATCGACGGTAAAGAAGCATTTCGGCATCGCGTGACCGCCGAGCAGCTCGCGCCATTCGTCCTCGCCGGCGAAAAGTGCGTTCCGTGTCGCGGCGGGGTGCCGCCGCTGAAAGGCCAGGAGCTCTTCGCGCTCCATCGCGACCTCGGCGGCGGCTGGCAGGTCGTCGAAGAACATCACCTCGAAAAAGAATTTCGCTTTCGCAACTTCGCGGAGGCGCTGGCCTTCACGAACAAGATCGGCGCAATCGCCGAAGAACAAGGGCATCATCCCGACATCGATCTGGCCTGGGGTAAAGTGCGCGTCACAATCTGGACGCACAAGATCGACGGGTTAACGCGCAGCGACTTCGTGCTGGCTGCCAAAATCGACCGCATACAAGAAGGAGGAAGGTCATGACAAAACGGCTCGTCCTATCGGTTTGCCTCATTCTCGTCATCGCGCTTGCCGCTTACACTCAAATCCCGGCGCGGCCCTACCGCAACGGTTCGGTGTGGGAGATCACATTCATCCACACGCATGCCGGAATGGGCAACGCCTATCTGACCTATCTGACCACCGACTGGAAGCGCGAACAGGAAGCCGCCAAGCAGGACGGGATGATCCTGTCCTACAAAGTTCTGACCACCGAATCGCACACCGGCGCGGATTGGGACGTGATGCTGATG
>QHVX01000176.1 GCA_003222375.1 Acidobacteriota bacterium | reverse complement strand
TGGCCTACAGGTAGTGGAACGTATCCCAGACGTACGTGAGGCGAAAGACGTCTTGCATGATCTCTTCGAGGATATCGGCGTGGTTGATCGTTGCTGTGGCTGACACGAAGGTGCTCCTTCCTGATTTTTTTCACTGTAGCGGATCGCTCGCGTCGGTGTCGACGAATTCTTCATCGATGGGTGATGGAGTCCCCCTGGCTGCTCTACTCCGGGTGGAGTCGCGCCTCATTCTGTTGCGATGGTCACTTCCCTCGCGGACGCGCAATACGGCCCGTCTGCTTCGTTGCGCTCGCTCGCCTTGCATCCGAGCCGTCCTGCGCGTCCTCACCAAGGACTCGCGGGTTGGACAAAACGCCATCGGCCGTGGACGCTGGTATTTTCAGAAACGCATTCGAACTATGCCGAAGCCCGGCATCGCGCGCTTCGTTGCGCTCGCATCCGAGCCGTTCCGCTCGCCCTGCCGTTACAATCGGCGCGAAATGGGATTGCTCGATTGGCTCGATCCCACGCGCGAGTGGCCGGCAGTCTCCGGCCCCGCGCCGGACGTCAACCGCATGACGCTGCAGTTCGACTCGCTGCGCTTCGGCGATCCCATTGACTCTGCCCGTTTCCTCGGCCGGCCGGGCGCGTTCGAGTGGCACAGCAGAATCAAGAAGGACTGCGATCTCCGGTACGCAAAGAAAGGACTGCAACTGCATTTCCGTGAAGACCGCCTGATCGAGATCCGATTCGTGATCGGCACCGCGCGACCGCTTGCGCCTGACGGTACGCCGCTGACTCGCGAAATCGACAAGGATCGCATCATCGCGCTGTTCGGTGAACCCGATCCGGGAGGAAGCGACGATGAAACGTTGCAGATCTTCCACGGGAACGGCGTGGCCTCCGATTTCGACCTCGACGAGAGCGGTCATCTCACCGAGTGGGCGCTCTACCCGGACGATTGATCGATGCATGGACAGTTGGACATCCTCGACCGCATCGGCAACACGTCGTTAATGCCGCTGCGCCACATCGTTCCCGCGAATGGCGCGCGCGTTCTCCTCAAACTCGAAAACGAGAACCCTACCGGTAGCATGAAAGACCGGATGGCCCTCGCGATGATCGAGGCCGCTGAGGCGGATGGACGTCTGAGGCCCGGCGGCTCGGTCGTCGAATACACCGCCGGCAGCACCGGCGTGTCGCTGTCCCTCGTCTGCGCGGTGAAAGGTTATCCGCTGCACATCGTCACTTCGGATGCTTTCGCGCGGGAGAAGCTCGACCACATGCAGATCCTGGGAGCGAGGCTGCAGGTCTTGCACAGCGAAAGCGGCGGCATGACTGAAAAACTGACGCGCGAAATGATCGAAGCCGCACGCCGGATCACGGTGAACACTGGCGCGTTCTGGACCGATCAACTGAAAAACGAAGATCAGATTCCGGCCTATCACAAAATGGCGGATGAGATCTGGAGCCAGACGAACGGGCAGATCGATGGATTTGTCCAGAGCGTCGGCACAGCCGGTTCTCTGCGCGGCAACGCCGAAGGTTTGCGCCGTCACAATGCGGCGATCCGAATCGTCGCGGTGGAACCGTCGGAATCGCCGGTTCTGTCGGGCGGCCGCCCAGGCTCGCACAAGATTGATGGAATCGGAGCGGGCTTTGTCGTGCCGTTGTGGCGCGACGGCATCGCCGATCACGTCGACACTGTGTCGACAGAAGAGGCGACCGCGATGGCGCTGCGGCTGGCGCGCGAAGAAGGCCTGTTTGCAGGGACTTCGACCGGCGCAAACGTGATTGCCGCTTTGCGATTGGCCGAACAACTCGGACCTGCCGCGACCGTGGTCACCATCATGGTCGACACTGGGATGAAGTATCTGAAGACGTTCGGAACTCGCTTGAGTTAGACTCCCCCCAGCGCGCGCTGGGGCGCCTCCTGTCCGCGGCAAGGGAGCGAGCTCCCACCCAACTGGTTCGATCACAACCTCGAACCTTCTTCCGGCCTGACCTAAGCGGACGCCAGGCACTGAACGGAAAGAAGGTTTCATGAGCACCCTCGACAATCTGAAGAAGTCGGCGAAGCGCTGGTTGAAGGCGCTGCGCGCAAACGATCCCCGGGCACTTGAGAGGTTGCAGCGCGCGTATCCGAACGCACCGCGGCAACCATCGCTCCGCGACGTTCAGCACGCGCTCGCGCGCGAACAGGGAGCGGAGAGCTGGACCGCGCTCAAAGCGAAGCTCGACGAGAAACCATCAGATGCATTGGTGGACACCTTCCTTCAGTCCGCCTGCTGGGACCATCACGTGCACGGCAAAGCCGATCACCGGATGTACGACCGCGCCGCGCAGCGCATCCTGGCGCAGCATCCCGAGATCGCGCTCCACAGCATCTACACCGCCATCGTTTGCGGCGAGCTCACGGAGGTCGAGAGCATCGTGCGCGGGCGGCCGGAGGCGGCGCGCGAATCGGGAGGTCCTCGAGGATGGACGCCGATCCTCTATCTCGCGTTCACGCGCTTCACGCATCCGAAGACGATCGCGAATGCGGTCGCGATCGCGCGCGTGCTCCTCGATCACGGCGCGAATCCGAATGATTTCTACAAGGCCGGCGATTCGAATTACACGCCGCTGACCGGCGTCGCCGGCGAGGGGGAGCAGGACACACCGCGCCAGCCGTACGCGGAAGCGCTATTCGATCTGCTGCTGCAGCGAGGCGCGGAGCCGTTCGACGGCCAGGTGCTGTACGACACGCATTTCAGCGGCGACATGTTGTGGTGGCTCGAGCTCGTGTACGAGCGCACCGTCAACACACCGCGCGGCGCTGCCTGGAAAGATCCGGAGTGGATGATGTTCGACGCGGGCGCTTACGGATCGGGCGCGCGATTCCTGCTCGAGACCGCGGTGAAAAAACGCGACCTTCGATTCGCGCACTGGCTGCTGGAGCATGGCGCGAATCCGAATACGGCGCCTGCACGGGACCGCCGTTTTCCAAAGCGCTCGCTCTATGAGGAAGCGCTGCTGTCGGGACAGCCGGAGATGGCGGAATTGCTCGCGCGCTTCGGCGCGAAAGTCACGCAGCCCGTTCTCAATGATGAAGAACAATTCGCACAAGCCTGCATGCAGCTCGATCGTGATGCAGTGCGTGCGCTGATGGAGGAGCATCCGGAATATCGGCAGTCGACCGAGGTGATGTTCGAAGCCGCGAGGCGCGATCGGACGGACGTTCTCGAGCTGCTCGTGGACGCCGGCATGTCGGTCGACCTGGCCGATCGTCGCAATACGCGAGCGCTCCATCACGCTGCAGGCGCCGGCGCATTGCGCGCCGCGAAGTTCCTCATCGATCGCGGCACGGAGATCGATCCGCGCGAGATGAGTTACGACTCGACGCCCATCGGGTGGGCTGGCCACGGTGACAAGATCGCGATGCTCGATTTTCTCAGCCGGTACAGCCGCAACATCTGGACGCTCTGCTTTCGAGGATACGTCGATCGAGTCGCGGAGATCGTCCGGGAGAATCCGGATGTCGCCAAACAGGTCGACAACGAAGGCATCACGCCGTTGTGGTGGCTTCCCGACGACGAAAAGAAGGCCATGCAGATTGTCGAGATCCTTCTCGCCGCCGGTGCGGACCCTTCGCTGAGGAGCAAAAGCGGCAAGACGGCCGCCGACTGGGCGCAAACCCGCGGCATGAGCGACGTTGCCGCGCGTCTTGCCGTCGACGAAGCGGCGAGCGGCGCTCCGCTGTTGCAGCGTTACGAAAAACTGTCCGAGGACATCTTGACGGCGTATGAATCCGGCGATCCCGCGGCCCTGCATCGCGTTCAGGAGCATTTCGGCCGCGCGTTGACGTGGGAACAGTTGCGCGACGCAATTCGCCACCGCATGACGTTGATCGCCGGCGCAGATCCAGTCACGAGCTTCATCCACATCGGCGACACGCGATTGCTGCTGGCGCGTGATGCGGGCTTCAAAGACTGGCCGGAGTTTGAATCCGCGCTTCTCGGCAAACCGCCGGCGCGCCGTGGCTATACCGCCGATGCGAAAAAGGTCCGACTCCTGCGCGATCTTTCGCCTCAGGAATGGGACGAGGCCGCCGGCGACGTCGAAGGCATCGAAGCGAATGGCCATGTGACCGACGCGATGCTCGAACAGATCGCGTCGCTTTCGCGCGTGACGGCTCTCAATCTCGAGGGCTGCGGGCACGTGACCGACGAAGGCCTTCGGCATCTCGCGCGGATGCCGCAGCTTCGTCATCTGAATCTGACCGGTTGCGCGATCACCGACGCAGGCCTGCGCGTGCTGCGAAATCTTCCGGATCTGCGATCGCTGGAGATCTATCACCACGAGGCGATCACCGACGCCGGCATCGCCAATCTGGCTGAGTCTTCTCTTCTCGAACGCGTATCGCTGATGGGAACCGCGACCGGTGACGGCGCGATCGCCGCGCTGACTGGAAAGCCGCGTCTGCACTTTTTTCAAGCGGGCGACCTGGTGACCGATCTCGGCCTAACACGCTTTCACGAATTCCCCATGTTCAAGAGCTGGCAGGGAGGTGAGGTTCGATACTCGCTGCTCTCTCCGAATGCCGATCCAACTTTTCTCTGGTTGAATCTCAAAGCTCCGTTCACGGATGCTGGGCTGGCTCGATTGGCAGGATTGGATGGACTGTTTGCGCTGAGCCTCTTCGGATTCCGCAACGAAACCGGCGGCGTCACGCCTGCGGGCCTTTCCGCTCTCGCCGATCTTCCGAACCTCGGATGGCTCGGCTGCACCGGACCGTTGTGCGATGACGCCGCGATGCAGCAGATTGCCGCCATTCCGCGACTTCGTATGTTGATGTGTCAGGACGCGCAGGCGACCGATGCGGGCTTCGCCGCGCTGAGCCGATCGGCGTCGATCGAGCACATCTGGGGCCGGAATTGTCGCAAGCTGACACGGGCGGGATTCGAAGCTCTCTCGACGATGCCGTTGCTCCGCGGACTGGCGGTGAGCTGTATGAATCTCGACGACCAGGCGCTGTCAGCGCTGCCGAAGTTTCCTGCTCTGCGCGAGATCGTGCCGATCCAGGTCCCGGATGACGGATTTCGCCACATCGGCCGCTGCGAGAATCTCGAAGCGCTTTGGTGCATGTACTGCCAGGACACCGNGGCTTGCGTCATCTGAAGACCTACTACGCCGGCCGAACCAGGATCACCGATCGGAGTCTGGAGATCCTCAGCGGCATCGATACGCTCGAGCGCGTCGAGCTGTGGAATTGCCCGCGGGTGACCGATGCCGGCCTTCCGTTTCTTGCGAAGCTCCCTCGCCTTCGCGAGGTCAAGCTGCAGAACATGCCTGCCGTGACGCTGGAAGGGGCGGCGGTCTTCCCACCTTCCATTCACGTTGACTATTCTCCGTAGGAGCACGTCGCATAGAATCGCGCGCCTGAGAAGGAGAAACGAATATGCCCACCAAAAAGAAGAATCGTTCGAAAGTCAGCGGGAAGCGCGTGAGCGCGAAAGCGTCGCGTCAACCGGCGCGCGCGAAAGCCAGCTCGAGCAAGAGCATCGCTCTGCGCGCCGCCTCGCCGAGCTTCACCGTGAACGACATTGAACGCAGCCTGGCCTTCTATCGTGACGTCCTCGGATTTGCGGTCAAGAACCGTTGGGAGGATGGCGGAAAGCTGTTAGGCGTGGAAGTGGCGGCCGGCGATGTCATCTTCATGCTGAGTCAGGACGATTGGAAGAAAGGACGCGATCGCGTCAAAGGCGAGGGGTTCCGGATCTACTGTTCGACCAGCCAGAACCTCGATCGCCTCGCAGAACAGATCAAGGCACGCGGCGGCACGCTCTTGCAGGAGCCAAAGGACGACCCGTGGGGATCGCGAAACTTTTCATTCGAGGATCCGGACGGCTTCAAGATCACCATCGCGTCGGAATGAAGTCGAAGGGACGCCGCCCCGCGGCGCCCCTTAGACGTCTACTGCTGGATCGCGACCCGGTTGTGCCTCGCGTCGAACGTGAGCACCGCTTTCGCGAGCGATTCGTTGCCGATGCTCGGCAGCGCGAGAGTACGAGAGCGACCAGTGTTGACGAAGGCGAGCCGGTAGTGATCGCCGATCTTGCTGACGAGACGTGTCATTCCGAGCGCAGCGAGGAAACGGTGTGGCTGGGCGGTGCGACGATCGTGGCCACCCGGCCCACACCGATCCCTCGCTACGCTCGGGATGACATAATGCGGCCTCAATCAACATGATCTTCCGCGCGCCCGAGGATCCGATTGCGATCCCTGATGTCGCTCTGACTCCGTTCCTGCTCGATCGCGCTGCGAATCGCGGCGAGAAGCCGGCGCTCATCGACGCGGCGACCGGACGCGTGCTGACTTATCGCATGTGGGCCGACGGAGTTCGACGCGTGGCGGCTTCGCTCGCGAAACGCGGTCTCCGCAAGGGCGACGTGCTTGCGATCTACAGCGCGAATTGTCCCGACTACGCCATCGCCTTCCACGCCGTCTCGCTCCTCGGCGGCACCGTGACGACCATCAATCCGATGTACACCTCCGAAGAGTTCGATCGTCAGATCAAAGATGCCGATGCGAAGTACCTGTTTACCGCACCGCCGTTTCTCGAGAAGACCAAGAACATCAAATTTCGGGAGACCTTCGTTTTTGGTGAATGGTCATTGGATTACGACGGCGCAGTTCCGGATGTGCCTATCGATCCCCGCATTGACGTCGTTGCGCTGCCATATTCGAGCGGAACCACGGGCTTGCCGAAGGGCGTCATGCTGACGCATCGCAACCTGGTCGCGAATGTCCTTCAATGCCAGGCGATCTTTCAAGTTCGTGAAGAGGACGTCACGTTAGGCGTGCTGCCGTTTTTTCACATCTATGGCCTGGTCGTGATCATGAATCTCAGTTTGTACACCGGCGCGACGATCGTGACGATGCCGCGGTTCGATCTGCAGCAATGTCTTCAGGCGATCGAGAAATATCGCGTCACCTACGCCTACGTCGTGCCGCCGATCGTTTTGGCGCTCGCGCGAAACCCGATCGTCGAGAACTTCGACATCAGCTCCGTGCGGACGCTGTTCTCGGGCGCCGCGCCGCTGAGTGCGGAAGTCGCAGAAACGGCAGCCAAGCGGATCGGATGTTCCTTCACGCAGGGCTACGGAATGACAGAAGCGTCGCCGGCCACGCATGCAACGCGTGTCGGTGAGATGACCGGCGTCGGCGAGCCGCTGCCGAATACGGAATCGAAAGTTGTCGACATCGCGACCGGCGCAGATCTGGGACCTGACAAAGCAGGAGAGATCTGCGTTCGCGGTCCGCAGGTGATGAAGGGCTATCTCAATCGTCCCGACGCGACCGCGGCAATGATTGATGCCGAAGGCTGGCTGCACACCGGCGACATCGGTTACGCCGACGCCCGCGGACGCTTTTTCATCGTCGACCGCGTGAAGGAGCTCATCAAGTACAAAGGATTGCAGATCGCGCCCGCGGAGCTGGAAGCATTGCTCCTCACCCATCCCTGCGTTGCCGATGCCGCCGTCGTCCCGATGGCCGATGAAGAAGCGGGCCAGGTCCCGAAAGCGTTCGTCGTGCTCCGGTCGCAGACCTCGATCGAAGAGATTCAAATGTTCGTCGCCGGCCGGGTCGCGCCGTACAAGAAGCTGCGTTGCGTCGAGGTCACCGACGCGATCCCACGTTCGCCGTCAGGAAAGATTCTGCGCCGCGTACTTGCCGCGCGTTAGAGTGTGGCGCACAGCAGCCAGCGCGCGAATGTCCTTCGAAGGATCGCCGTCCAATACAACGAGATCGGCGTCGAATCCTTCAGCGATCCGGCCTGATTTCGATTCGCCGAAGAAGCCCGCCGGCGTCGTCGTCAGCGACGCGAGGATGTCGGGAAATGTCATTCCTGCCTGCGTCATCAACAGATACTCCTCGGTCGGATCGTATTCGACGGCGCCGAGGTCCGTTCCGAACAGGACGGTGCCGCCGGCGCTGATCCAGTCGCGTAATTGTCCGACCGCGGTGTTCGTCACCTTCTCCTGCGCTGACACACGATCGTGTCGCGCGTAGTACTTCCACAGCGTCAGTGTCGGCGTTAGGGCGATGCCTCGCGCACCACTCAGAATGTCTTCATTCCACGCGCCGGAAGAGGGCGTGGTGTGCGCGATGACATCGACTCCGCCGCGAATCGCGATCAGAACGTGCTCACCCGTGCCGGGATGGAGAAAACACGGCTTTCCGGCGCGATGTGTTTCATCGACCGCAGCTCGAACCGCCTCTGCGGAAAGTGGCGCGCCCTGAGGCCGGGTCGCGAAAAGCTTGATGCCGTCAACGCCGCCGTCGAGAAGCTTTCGTGCGGCGGCCGTGGCGCTCGCCGCGTCCGTGACCTCCGGCATCGTCGTTTTGATCACGCCCATCATGTTGAGGACAACGTCCGGCACGGAACCTGGTGGCACCAATCCTTCGCCGGTCGTGCGAATTCGCGGTCCGCTTATTTCGCCGGACTCGATGCGATCGCGAAGCTGCCGCGTGTTCTCCCACATCGACGACAGATCGAACACGCTGGTGAATCCATATCGACCGAGCATGTAGTGGAGCTGGCGTTGCAACTCGGCCGCGGGAATCGCCGCCACATTCGCCCACTTCCTTTCGAAGAAGTGCACGTGGCTGTTCCAGAAACCGGCGGTGATCGTGCGTCCCGAACAATCGATGATCTCGCTGTCAGGCGGAACGCTCTGACCAACAGACAGAATCTTGTCGCCTTCGATGAGAACAACGCCGTCACGGATCGGCTCCGCGTCAGGGCTGACGTAGATCGTGCCTTTGATCAGAGCGTGCATGTTGTCCGCAAAAACCTTTCGAGCTCATCGATTGTCGAAAACACAATCACCGGCTTCCCGTACCGCCGCGCCAGCGCGACCTCCGACGCCGTTCCCAAACTGCCGGGAAGAGCGATGACCGCCGATGCCGTAAGAATATTGATGTGATTTCGTGAGAGATCGTCCTGGCCACGCTCGCCGCTGTAGGGAAGGTGCGTGTAAATGGCGAGCTCAACGAACTCGTTCGGATAGCCGTCCTTCGGAATCGCTCGCTCCGCTTCGCTGCGGCACGGAATGATCCCGATGCTGATGCCGCGCTCGCGTCGCGCCCGGGTGTATGCGCGCCGCCACCTCCGCCGGTGAGCAAGTTGACGCCGAGGGACGCGAGCAGCTCGCCGACGGGGCGGGCGAGATCCTCATGCTCGTCAAGGCCTGAGCCGATCACGGCAACCGTGATGTCGGAAAGCGCCGGCATGAGGCGACGATAGTACGATCTGAGCGGTCCATCGATGAGCATCTATTCGCTGAAGTCGCGATTTCAAAATCTGCTGCGACCCTTCGTGAGAGCGCTATATCGAATCGGCGTGACCGCGAATCAAGTGACGCTGCTCGCATGCATCCTTTCGATCGCGCTGGGAGTCTTCCTCATTCGCGCGGACCGAATTTGGTTTGCCGCTTTTCCGGGGTGGATGTTTGTCCGCATGGCGCTCAACGCCATCGACGGCATGCTCGCCCGCGAATTCGGGCAAAAGTCGAAGCTCGGCGCCTACCTCAATGAGCTGACGGACGTCATTTCGGATGCGACACTCTATCTGCCGTTCGCGTTTGTGGCGCCGTTCGATTGGCGATCGGTCGGTGCGGTCATTTTTGCCGCTGCACTCGCCGAATTCACCGGCGTCGTCGCGGTCATGACCGGCGCCTCGCGGCGCTACGACGGCCCCATGGGCAAGAGCGATCGCGCATTCGTGTTCTCGGTAATCGCGATATGGATCGCAGCGACGCGAGCCCTTCCTGTCTGGGCGAACTGGGTGATGTGGGCGATCGCTCTGGCGGGGGTCGCGACAGTGCTGAACCGCATTCGTGCCGGCCTGCGCGAAGTCAGGTAGATTTGTGGCGGTGATAAATCGTCCCATCGAGGAACGCATCTTCCGGGCGTTCGACGGCGCGGAGCTTTTCTATCGGTTCTGGCCGGCCACGAGTGGCAGCTCGAAAGGTGCGATTGTTCTCTTTCATC
>QHVX01000175.1 GCA_003222375.1 Acidobacteriota bacterium | reverse complement strand
GAAGGCAGAAGGTAGAGGGCAGAAGGCAGAAGGCAGAAAGCAGAAGGAAGAACACTGGCGGTTTAGCGCGGGCTCACTTCTGCCTGCTGCCTTCTGCCTTTGCCTTCAGGTTGAGGAGTCAGAAGGCAGAAGGCAGAAAGCTGAAGTGAGCAAAACAATACTTCTGCCTTCTGCCCTCTGCCTTCTGCCTTAGGAGACGGACGATGGATGAAGAAGTCGAGCGCAACGGAAACGGCTCCGAGGATGACGAGCAGTTCGAACAGATGATCATCGAAAACAGCATCCTGCTGCACAGCCTGGCGGCGCTGCTCGTGCGCAAGGGCATCCTCAAACAGGAAGAGCTCGACGACGAGATGGACAAGCTTTACGAGGAGATGGAGAAATTCGACGAAGAATAGGTCGTCGAACTGTCGGGTTGGAGACACGTATGAAAATTCGAGCCTCTGTTATCGCCGCCCTGCTGATGTCAGCCGCGGCCATCACTTCCTTCGCGCAACTTTCGATGGCGAAAGCCGATTGGGCCCGCGGTCCGGTCCAGTTCCTCATGACCAAGGAGGAACAGACGGCGTGGAACACTGTCAAGAGCGACGCCGAAGCCGATCAGTTCATCGCGCTCTTCTGGGCGCGCCGCGATCCGACGCCTGCGACATCGCAAAATGAGTTTCGCGACGAGTTCGATCGCCGCGTGGGGTACGCCGATCAGAATTTCGGCAATGGCCGGCAGCGCGGTTCGCTGACCGACCGCGGCAAAATCCTCGTCATCTTCGGAGCTCCGACGCATGCGACGCGCACACCCGGTCGATCGGCGATGCAGCCGCCGTCAGACACGACGTCAACCGCGGTTGGTACCGAAGCGGAAGAGACGGGTGAAAAGCAAACGTGGATCTACGAGGGACCGACGGCAGAAAAAATGTTTGGGCAGCCGAAGGTCGAGATTCAATTCGTGGATCGCTTGAACAACAAAGACCTGCGCCTTCAGCCGGTCCGCGGAATTGACCTCGCGGCCGCGCAGCAGCACGCCGTGACCGGCTACATCACGCAGCCGAGTCTCACATCGGTTCCGACATACCAGCCGCAGCCCGCTTCGCAGCCGCAACCAGTCGCCCCTGCGGCGCCCGCAGCGCCGGCGGCACCCGTCACCGAGCTCAAGACGCCTGCGTTTGATGCAGCGGTCGCGGATGCGGTCGCCGGTAAAGCCGTCGCAAAAGGGTCGGTCATCTCGTACGCGGAATTCGTCGCGCCGACCGGCGACTACTACGTTCCCATCTCGCTGTACGTCCCGGCGTCTGCCGGCCTGGCCGCTGACGCTGCCGATATGGTCTTCGGCGTCATCCAAGACGCGACGGGAAAGCACGTCCTGGCGTTCGAAGAGCCCACAAAGCTGACGGCCTCGAAATCGGACTTTTACGTCGACAAGTCGATCAATCTACCGCCCGGCAAATACACCGCAGTCGTCGGAGTTGCGAAAGCGGGCACGCCCGTCATCGTGACGAAGACCCCGATCGAGCTGAATGCGCTCACGAAGGAATCGACCGGGACTTCGCGTCTGATTCTTTCCGACAACGTCTACGAATTGACCGATGCAGCGCCGGTCAAGTCGCCATTTGCGTTCGGAAAACTGAAGATCGTTCCGAAAGCGACGATGCTGTTCACGAACAAGGACGAGCTGAATTACTTCGTCGAGATCCACAATCCCGGCCTCGACACCGGAACCAACCTTCCGAAGCTGCAGATGAAGCTGGACCTGGTCGACGCGAAGGGGAAAACCGTCGCCGGCGCGCCGCTGTCCGACGCCCAGGCATTGCCTCTGTCAGGAGCACCTGGACCCGGCCAGTACGCGATCATCAACGGTATTCCGCTCAACCAGATGGCCAAGCCGCTGCCAGCCGGCGACTATACGCTGAAGATGAAGATCGTCGACACGATCTCCAAGCAGTCCTACAACCTGGAGCAGAAGTTCAAGATCACGTCATCCTGAGCGGAGCGAAGGATCTCAAGTTACGCAGTTTGAGATCCCTCGCCGTCTTCGCGGCTCAGGATGACGTAAAATCCCTACGCTATGCCGTTCGCTACCGTCGAAGAGGCTGCCGAGATCTATCGCCGAGGGGAGTTCGTCATCATCGTCGATGACGAAGATCGCGAGAACGAGGGAGATCTCTGCATCCCGGCCGAGAAGATCAGTCCGGAAGCGATCAACTTCATGGCCAAGAACGGCCGCGGCCTGATTTGTCTTGCGTTGACGGAAGAGCGATGCCACGAGCTCGACTTGCCGTTGATGGTCGAGAACAACACTTCGCCTTATGGGACGGCATTTACGGTTTCAATCGAGGCGCGCGGCCGCGTGACCACCGGCATCTCGGCTTTCGATCGATCCGAGACCGTTCGCGTGGCGATCGATCCGAAGACGCGGCCCCACGACCTGTTGCGCCCCGGCCACATCTTTCCGTTGCGCGCGCGCAAGGGCGGAGTGCTCAAACGCGCGGGCCAGACGGAAGCGTCGGTTGACCTGGCATCGATCGCCGGCATGACGCCCGCCGCCGTGATCTGCGAAATCATGAACGAAGACGGCACGATGGCGCGGCTGCCCGATCTCCGTGAATTCGCCACGCGTCACGGGCTCAAAATCATCACCGTTGCCGACATCATCAACGATCGCATGCAGCACGAAAAACACGTGCGCTGCCTCGCGTCACCGACGCTGCCGACGCCGTACGGCCAGTTTCGCGTGCATGCGTACAAGAGCGACATCACCGGCGAGGAGCACGTCGCGCTCGTGATGGGTGAAATCGCCGAAGGCGAGGAAATCCTCGTGCGCGTGCACTCGTCGTGTCTTACCGGCGACGTTTTTCGTTCGAACCGGTGCGACTGCGGCGATCAACTCGAACGCGCGCTGGAACTGATCGCGAACGAGAAGAAAGGCGTGGTCCTCTACCTGCTGCAAGAGGGCCGAGGGATCGGACTTCTCAACAAGCTCAAGGCCTACGAACTGCAGGAGCAGGGACACGACACGATCGAAGCGAATGCGAAGCTCGGGTTTGCGCCCGACATTCGCGACTACGGCACCGGCTCCCAGATCCTTCGCGACCTCGGCGTCCGCAAGATCCGGCTGATGACGAACAATCCCGCCAAGTACGTTGCCATCGAAGGCTTCGGTCTTGAAATTGTCGAGCGCGTGCCGCTCGAGATCGCACCGCACAAAGGGACGCAGAAGTATCTCGAAGCCAAGAAGAAGAAGCTGGGCCATATTTTGGAGCTGGTTTGACCCGGCACGCGGCACCCGGCACGCGGCACTGACGCATGCCTCACACCGGCCCAATTCTCGAAGGTACGGGCGACACCGACTACGAACGCTACGTTCGCGTGCCCGAGCTGCTGGCCCTGCAGAAAAAGATCGAGGAGCTCGCGCATCCGGAGGAGAGGCTCTTTCAGACAACGCATCAGGCCGCCGAGCTGTGGTTACATCAGGTCGACTACGAAATCGATCGCACGGCGGAGATGATTCGAGACGATCAACCGCAGATCGCCGCCGATCTTCTCAATCGGTGCCGGCTGATCATCGACCTCCTTCGCGAGCAGATCATCATTCTGGAGACGATGGCGCCGGCCGACTATCACGTCATCCGGCTCGCGTCTCTCGGGCGGGGAAGCGGGCAAGAATCGCCCGGGTTCAACAAGTTGCTTGATGCCGGCAAGCGGCTCTGGCCGGTTTTTCAGGAGCTCTTGAAGCGCCGCTCGGTGACGCTGATCGAGCTCGAGCGTTCGCCGCGGGATCGGTACGATCTCTTCCGGCTGGCGCAGGCGATGATGGACTACGACGAAGCGTTCATGAAGTGGCGTTTCACCCACATGCGCCTCGCGTTTCGCATCATCGGATCGAAAGTCCTGTCGCTGAAGGGCGTCCCGGCATCGCAATTGGAGTCGGGAACGCGTGAGCCGCTCTTCCCGGAATTGTGGGAAGCGATCAGCGCCCTGACTGACGAACATAAGCCGACATATTGATCGGGAAGGTTTCCGCGGCGCCGGCAAGTGTGTCGAACTGTCGAAAAGTCTGTGGAAAACGGACGCGATTTTGACGGCAAAAACTTTTGGTATCGGGCCTTATCGTTGCTTGACGGTGCAAAACTCGATCGGTATATTCGCTGGCCATTTGTCTGGAAGGGCCGGCTCAAGCCCCTGAAACGCAGCGGGCACGCTCTGCAGCGATCACTACTCGGGAGTTAGATAAATTCATGAAACGCACGTTGTGCCTCATCGGGGCACTAAGTTTTTCCTTTTGCCTGCTTGGCTGCGGCAAGGTCAAGGCACGCAGCGAGATCAAGCAGGCAAACCAGGCGTACGAGCACGAAGACTACGCCAGCGCACTCGCCCACTACACGCGGGCGCGCCAGATCGACCCGAGCTTCCCCGATCTCGATCGCCTGATCGGCTATTCGCAGATCGGGCTCTACATTCCGGAAGACAAATCGCCCAAGAATGAGGCGCGCGCCGACGCCGCGATCGCCGAGCTGTCGAAATACCTCCGGAAGCGGCCCGATGATCGCATTGCAAGAGATGCGTTGATCAGTATGTATCTGACCGCGAATCGCACCTCGCAGGCGATTGATTATTTCCGGAACTATCTGACCGGGCATCCGGGCGACATCGAGGCGGTGAAATCCATTGCCACGCTCTACTCGAAGCAGGGCGATTTCAACGAGTCGCTCAACTGGTACCAGAAGATCACGCTCCT
>QHVX01000174.1 GCA_003222375.1 Acidobacteriota bacterium | reverse complement strand
GCCTGTGGCAGCCGAGAGAATCGCGGATGCGTCGCCGATGAGCTGGACCGGCAAATGCGTTCGCTTTCGCATTTCGTCGGCGAAGAGCGCTGCCGACGCGAACGTGCCGAATGCGGTCAGCGTCCAGGCGCCGACGGACATCGGACTCTGAACTTTGAAAACGCGCAGCATGTTGAGAAATCGCTCGGGACGGCCGAGGTCCGCGACGAGGAGAGGGCCGGAAAGGAGGGCGCCCGCGCCTGCGATCCATCGCGCGTCGTTGACGAGATCGCGATCGGCGCGCGCGACTTGCGCTGCCGCCCCCACCACCGCCGCCGCCCCCGCCGCCCCGCCCACGAAAAAGTACGCCGGCACTTCCCACGTCCACACCGGCTCCTTGAGCAGTGGCATCCCGTAGTAGCCGCTGTCGGGTTTGATGGGGACGGCGTTGCGGCGCAATTCTTCGAGGCGGTTTTCGGTGATCACTTTCTGCCGCCTAACGCGAACGCCAGCAGCGATCCCACCACCATCGCCGCCGCGCCGATCGCAGCCGCGTTCCAGGCCGGTCTCAACAAAGTCGTGGGCACGACGGGGTCGGGCGGGAGGTTGTAGTTTTTCGGATCGCCGCGAACGAGAAAGAACGCGTGCGTTCCGCCGACGCTCGAATTTTTCGGATTGTAGATCGTCGCGTCGCGCATTCCGGCCGCGTGGAGTTGCGCGATGCGTCGATCGGCGGCGCGCTCCAGTTCGTCGAGATTGCCGAACAGAATCGATCCAGTGGGACAGGCCTTCGCGCACGCCGGCTCGAGTCCCGCTTTTTGTCGGTCGTAGCAGAACGTGCATTTGAACGCACGGCCGTCATCGTCGCGGCGATCGATCACGCCGAAGGGACAGGTCACCACGCAGTAGCCGCATCCGTTGCAGATGTCGGGTTGCACGTACACGCTGCCGAATTCCGTTCGCACGATCGATCCGGTCGGACACGCTTCCAGACATCCGGCGTTTTCGCAGTGCTTGCAGACGTCCGACGAAAATTGCCACGTCATGAGATCGGGCGCATTGCCGCCAGCCCCGATCGATGCTTCGTGCTCGACGAACTTCACGTGGCGCCACGTCGCATGGCCTAACGCCAGCGTGTTGTCGTAGGAAAGCCCCGACCATCGAAAACCATCGTCAGGGACTTCGTTCCACTCTTTGCACGCGACTTCGCAGGCTTTGCATCCGATACACAGCGTCGAGTCGGTGAAGAAGCCGGTTACCGCCATCGCAGCACCTCGTCACCCTGAGCGAAGCGAAGGGTCTCAACTGAGATCCTTCGCCGTCTTCGCGGCTCAGGATGACGTGTTACATCGCTCTTGCGAATGTTGCAGCTCAGGCCCTTCGTTTCCATGATCCGTACGTTCGGCTCTTCGGAGATCGCGATCAGATCGTTGACGATATCGCCTCGCACGAGTCCGCGATAACCCCAGTGATACGGCAAGCCGACGTGATGCACGCGACGGCCATCGAGATCGAGCGATGGCACGCGGCTGGTCACGAGCGCGCGCGCCTGGATCGATCCACGCGCGGTGCTGATCGTGATCCACTCCCCGTTCGTCACTTCCACTTCGCCGGCTAGCTCGGGCGAAATCTCTGCGAAAAGCTCGGGCTGCAGCTCCGCCAGATGCGACAGCGTGCGCGACATTCCGCCGGCCGTGTGATGCTCCGTCAATCGATAAGTCGTCAGGACGTACGGAAATCGATTATCGGGAGATTTCGCGTATGGATTGTCGGGGCGCTCTTTCCGATCGGCAGCCGGATTTTTCGCCTGCCTCGGATACAGAGTGTTGGCGATGTTCGATTCCAATGGCTCGTAATGCGTTGGCAGGGGACCATCTTTCAAGCCCGACGCGACCCAGATCCATCCGACGCCGTCGGCATGCATGATGAACGGCGCGTCGTCTTTTGAGCCCGGTGGATTTTCCCCGGTGAGGTCGGGGACGTCGTCGCCGGTCCACTCGCCCTTCGCGTCGTCCCACCAGACCAATTTCTTGCGATCGCTCCAAGGCTTGCCGTCGGGCGCGGCGGAGCAGCGGTTGTAGAGGATGCGGCGGTCGAGCGGCCACGCGAATCCCCAGCCGTGACCGTAGCGACCACGCGGCTCGCGCTTGTTGGCCTTGTTCTCGCCATCGAACACGCCGGAGTAGATCCAGCAGCCGCAGGTTGTGGATCCATCATTCTTCAATTCGGAGAAGTCTTTCACCAAACGATGAGCGATGAACGATGAACGATGAGCTCCACCTCCTGCTTGTTCATCTTTCATCGTTCCGCGTTCATCGTTATGCCACCCCTGAATCTCCCGCAACACCTCCTCGGCATCGTCGTCGTGATAGTTCCACGTCAACGCGCGGAGGCCGGCATCGCGAGGGCGGTCCGACGCTCGCGCTTTCATGCGCCGTCCGAGCTGCACCATGAATTCGAGATCACTGCGCGCGTCGCCGGGAGGCTCGATCGCCTTCTGCCGGAACTGCAGCAATCGCTGGGTATTCGTGAACGTTCCGGCCTTCTCGACATGCGATGCCGCCGGAAAGAAGAAGATTTCGGTCGCGATGTCGTCGGGATTCAGCTCGCCGCTCGCGACTTCCGGTGAATCGCGCCAGAACGTCGCGGTCTCGGTTTCGACGTAGTCGCGTACGACGAGCCACTTGAGATTTCGCAGCGCCATGCGCTCGAGCTTCGCGTTAGGTGCGCCGACGGCCGGATTCTGTCCCATCACGAACAGGCCTTCGAGCTTTCCGTCGGCCATGTCGAGCCAGTATCCGAAGTGCGAATGATCGCCGGTCAGCTTCGGCAGCCATCCAAATCCAAATTCGTTCGCGCGCGTCGCCGGGAGGCTCGATCGCCTTCTGCCGGAACTGCAGCAATCGCTGGGTATTCGTGAACGTTCCGGCCTTCTCGACATGCGATGCCGCCGGAAATGTCGTAGAGCGTCGGAATGTCGGTCGAACCTTGAATCGAAGTGTGCCCGCGGAGCGCGAGAATGCCGCCGCCCGGCCGCCCGATGTTGCCGAGGAGCAGTTGCAGAATCGAGGCGGCGCGGATGATCTGCACGCCGGTCGAGTGCTGCGTCCATCCAACGGCATAGCAGATCGCAGCGGTTTTCTCGCGCCCCGACGCGCTCGTGAAGATGCCGGCGACTTCGAGAAATTCTTTTTTCGGGATCCCGCAAAGCTGCTCGACCAATTCCGGCGTGTAGCGCGCGAAGTGTCGTTTCAAAATCTGGAAAACGCATCGCGGATTTTGGAGCGTGCGATCCTGCTCGTCTCCTTCGTACCGCCAGGACTCAGGGTCGTATTTCTTCCCATCCCAGCCCGAGAAAAGGCCGCCGAGATCCTCAGTGTCCTTGAAATCAGATCGAAGAATCGTCGGTGCATTGGTGTAATGGACGACGTAATCGCGAAAGTAGCGGTCGTTCGCGATGGTGTAGTTGATGAGTGCTCCAAGAAAAACGATGTCGCTGCCGGCGCGAAGCGGCAACCAGTAGTCTGCCATCGCTGAAGTGCGTGTAAAGCGCGGATCGACGTGGATGATCTTCGCGCCGTTTTTCTCGCGCGCTTCGATGACCCATTGGAAGCCGACCGGATGATTCTCGGCCATCGACGAACCCATGATCAGGATCGCGTCAGCGTTGGCGAGATCCTGCTGCGCGGTCGTGGCGCCGCCGCGCCCGAATGAGGTGCCCAGACCGGGCACTGTGGAGCTGTGTCATATCCGTGCCTGATTGCTCAGGCACACCATCCCCAATCCGGCGGTGAAGAGTTTCTTGATGAGGTAGTTTTCTTCGATGTCGAGCGTTGCGCCGCCGAGGTGCGCCATGCCGGTGGTGTGAAAGACGTCGTCGCGGAACGTGCGCTCACGCGTCTGCCACATGCGATCGGCGACCATGTCGAGCGCTTCATCGAGATCGATGTCGAACCACGCGCGTCCGTACGGCGGTCGATACTTCACTTTCGTCGCGCGGGCGGGATGCGTGACCAGCTCGAACGACGCCGCACCCTTCGGACAGAGATGGCCGCGCGAGATCGGCGACTCGGGATCGCCTTCGATCGAGATCAGTTTCCCATCACGATGGTAAACAAGTTGACCACATCCGACACCGCAGTAGGGACAGATCGATCGTGCGACGTCAGCGCCGTCGTGTTTCGGCCGAAGCGAGCGCGTCGCATCGCTCATCGACTCGACGCCGGTGCCGTCAGCGCCGCTCTTCAGTTGTCGAATGAGAGGCCACTTCAGCAGAAGCTCGGCGAGCATATGCAAGAAACAGTCACTTCAGTCCGTGTCCGATCGGATACAGCCCCGGCAAACTGATCGGCAGCTTGCCTTTGAATTCGATCTCGCCGGTGATTGCGCGCACCATCGCCATCTCCGCGAGCGGCGTCGTGTCGTACGTGACGATGTAGCTCGGCATGTCGGGGATGTGCGTCAGAACGTACGGACTTCCGAAGACCGTCAGCACGAACGGTTTCTTCATCGCGGCCAGATCGCGCAGCAGCGCCATTTCCGGCAGCGTGAGATCGATCGAGCCTTTGTACGCCGCGACACGAACGAAAGCGTTGACGACGATCGCATCGCCGGTCTGCGCCAGCTTTCGCGCGAGATCGAGCTCGTTGGCATTGCTCTGATCATCGATTTGCCCGGTGACAGTGCGCGGAAATCTCTTCAGCATTTCCGCGGCCGCAACCCGCCCGACCGCGCCCTCGCGCCAACCTATACGATTATCTAGTACATTAATTTGTACGATTCTGAGATCAGGTGACGGACGCAGCGGGAGAACATGCCGCTCGTCGCGCACCAGCGTAATTGCCAGATCGGCGATGTGCTGCGCGAATTCGCGATGCGCCTTCGTGCCGACGACAGCCATCAATCGATTGACGTCCGTGAATCGCTGGTCGCGAAACTTCGCCTTCGCGGTCAGGATCCGCCGCACCGAGGCATCGATGCGGCTCACCGGAATGCGTCCGCTCTCGACTGCCGACTTGATCGTGTTGAACGCTGTGGCGACATCGGGCGTCAGCAGCAGCACGTCCACGCCCGCTTCGACCGCGCGCAGCGTGGCGTCGGCGACCGGGAAATTCGTCGTTACGCCGCGCATCGTCAGCGAATCGGTGAACACCAGGCCGCCAAAATGGAGCTCGTCCCGCAGGATGCCGGTCAGCACATTCTTCGACAGCGTCGACGGCACGCCCTTCTCCGGCTCGATGTTCGGCAGCCAGATGTGCGCCGACATCACCGCGCCTACGCCTTGATCGACCGCAGCCTTGAAGGGCGGAAGCTCGATCGATTCGAGGCGCGCCATCGTGACGTTGAGGACCGGCATCTCGAGATGCGAATCGGTCGCGACATCGCCGTGCCCCGGAAAGTGTTTCGCGGTGGCGATCAATCCGTTTTCCTGGGCACCCCGAATGTAGGCGCGCACGAAGGTCGAGACCTGCGCCGGGTCCTCGCCGAACGAACGGATGTTGATGATCGGATTGAGCGGGTTGTTCTGCACGTCGGCGACCGGGTAGAAGTTGATGTCCACCCCGACCGCCCTCGCCTCCTCGGCCGTCACCTTGGCGGCTTCGTATGCGATCTGCGGGTCGCCGGTCGCGCCGATCGACATCGCGAGCGGCAACCGCGTCGCCCCGAAGAGCACGTACCCCGGCCCGCCCTCGAGATCGGCCGTGATCAGCAGGGGCAGCTTCGACTCACGCTGCATTTCGTTGAGCATCAGCGCCACGGCCGCCGGATCGCCGCCGAAAGTGTGATAGCCGCCGACATGAAAATCGGCGATGTTGCGCCGCACGATCTCGAGGTCGTTGCTCTCCAGACTTCGAAATCCGGCGTTGGGCACGCCGGGGAAAAGCATCTGCCCGATCTTTTCATCGAGCGACATCGAGCGAAGAGTTTTCTCGACCCAGCGTTTCTCGGACGGAGAAATCACCACAGAGGCACAGAGGACACAGAGAGAGAAAAAACGAATCACAACCGCGGAGGATACCTTCGCGGATCGGATTCGCGCATCAGTTCGTACACGCCGCGGAAAATCGTCTCGCGATTCGGCTTCGACCAGTAGTCCCCGTCCGAGCCGTACGCCGGTCGGTGCTCCTTGCCCGAGATGGTGCGCGGCTCGGAGTCGAGCCACTCGTATCCATGATCGCGCTCGATGACCTCACGCATCATGTACGCCGTCGCGCCGCCGGGGACGTCTTCGTCGACGAACGCAATGCGATTCGTCTTCTTGAGCGAGCTCGAGATCACACCGCGGACATCGAAGGGCAGCAGCGTCTGCACATCGATGACTTCGGCGTCGATGCCGGTCGTGGCGAGAAGATCGGCCGCCTCGGTGACAATCCGCAATGTCGCGCCATACGTGACCAGCGTGACGTCGCTTCCCTCGCGCAAGACTTCCGGAACGCCTAACGGCACCGTGAATTCAGAGATATTGGACGGAAGTTTTTCTTTGACGCGGTAGCCATTCAGAACTTCGACGAGCAGCGCCGGATCGTCGGACCGCAGCAGGGTGTTGTACATCCCGGCGGCCTGCGTCATGTTGCGCGGCACGCACACCCGCATCCCGCGAACGAGATTGATGATGCCGGCCATCGGCGATCCGGAATGCCAGATGCCTTCGAGCCGATGTCCGCGCGTGCGAATGATGGCCGGGCATTTCTGCCCGCCGCGCGTGCGCCACCTGGTGGTCGCGAGATCATCCGACAAGATCTGCAGCGCGTACAGCAGGTAATCGAGATACTGGATCTCGGCGATCGGCCGGAGACCGCGCAGCGCGACTCCGATCGCCTGCCCGACGATCGTGCATTCGCGGATTCCAGTATCGGAAACGCGAAGCGCGCCATATTTTTCCTGCAGGCCGGCGCAACCCTGGTTCACGTCGCCGAGTTTTCCAACGTCCTCGCCGAAGATGATGACGCTCGGATCGCGGCGCAGCGCGTGATCGAAGCAGTGATTGATGATCTCGAATCCGTTGAGCACCGGCGCGTTATCGGCGTACTGCGCGGGCACTTCGGCAGGCTGAAGCCCGCCGCTCCACAGCTCGTCGTCGTAGCGCGCGTCGTTGATCCGCTGCTGCTCGCGGTACCAGTCGACGATCTCTTCGTGACCGGGATTTTCGATCAGCGCACCCGCGAGCGCGCGCATCGCATCGCGCCGGAACGGCGCCTGAATCTTCTGCAGCTCCTCTTTCGCGGATTGTGCGCCTAACTGATCGAGAAATTCGATCACCGTCTTGACATCGGCATCGATCGGCGCGCGATAGGCCTCCCAGGAGCGGCGCTGCGCCTCGCGCACGAGTCTTATGTCGTCGCGCTCGTAGCGATCGAGCTCGTCGTTGCTGGCGATGCCCTGCGCGATCATCCATTCGCGCATCTTGCGGATGCAGTCGAACTCCGTCTCCCAGTCGAGCCGCTCTTTCGATTTGTATCGCTCGTGGCTGCCGGATGTGGAATGTCCCTGCGGCTGCGTGAGCTCGATGACGTGGAAAATCGCCGGCACGTGCTCCATGCGCACGATCGCGGCGGCATGGATGTAGGTCTCGCACAGCGCCGGATAGTCCCAACCTTTGACGGTGTAGATGTCGTAGCCCTGCTTCTGTTTCGGATCGCGCTGAAATCCTTTCAAAAGCTCCGACAGATTTCCTTTCGTGATCTGAAACTCGTTCGATACCGAGATG
>QHVX01000173.1:6465-16339 GCA_003222375.1 Acidobacteriota bacterium | reverse complement strand
ACGGTCCGCCGTTGGAAGCCGACGGCGTCGGAGGTTTGGCATTCACGATCACACTGGTAGTTCCGGCGCTGGAGGTGCAGTTGTTGACGGTGATGG
The DNA here is from genome assembly GCA_003222375.1 of Acidobacteriota bacterium. Lineage (GTDB taxonomy): Bacteria > Acidobacteriota > Thermoanaerobaculia > Gp7-AA8 > Gp7-AA8 > Gp7-AA10. The sequence continues at coordinate 16,243 of QHVX01000173.1, read as the reverse complement.
TCACCGAGTACGTGCCGGCAGCGGCCGCAGTCGCGGACAGCGTCGGATTCTGCTGATTCGATGTGAAGCTGTTGGGACCAGTCCAGGCGTAGGTCGCCCCGGCAACAGTCGCAGTGCTGAGCGCAATCGTTCCGCCTTCGCAGTACGGTCCGCCGTTGGAAGCGGCCGGTGCACTCGGAATCGCATTGACCACAACGGGCGTGGTTCCGGCGCTGGAGGTGCAGTTGTTGACTGTGACGGTCACCGAGTACGTGCCGCTCATCGCGGTCGTCGCATTATTGATGGTGGGGTTCTGCTGAGTCGATGTGAAGCTGTTAGGACCGGTCCAGGCGTAGGTCGCCCCGGCAACCGTCGGAGTGCTTAGCGCAATCGTTCCGCCAGCGCAGTATGGACCAGTGTTCGATGCGGTCGGAGTAGCCGGGGTGGCGTTGACCGTGATGTTGACTGTTGCCGCGAGGTTGCTGTTTGCGATTCCGTCATTCGCCTTGTAACTGAAACTGTCCGGACCGCTATAGCCGCCGACCGGCGTATAGCTGAACGAGCCGTTTGCATTCAGTGTGAAAGACGCAGCATGGCTCGGGCTCGAAACCAACACGGCCGTGATCGGGTTGTTATCGGCATCGGTGTCATTCGACAGGACGCCTGAAGCAGTGACATTCAGCGCGCTGTCCTGGCAGGTGCTGTAGACGTCATTGGTAGCGACCGGCGGAGTATCGACTGTGATCGTGACGGTTGCCTCGCTGATCGCGAGATCGGCCGAAAGGACGACTTTCCCTACGGAGGGCGTGTTGCCGTCCGTCGTCGTGAGAATGGCGCGATACTGCAGATAGGAGGCAACTGGGCTGTTGATCGTCGTGCCGGTCGTTGCGTTCCACGGTGACCATGATAGGTCGGTGGGCGGCAGAGTGTTGCCTGTGCGCGTCTGGAACACGAGAGTCGTGTTCGGGAGGACGCTCGTCGTCGGTGTCAGCGTCTTCCACGTCGCACCGTCGTCGTAATGCACGCGTGAGGTAAACGTGCAGGGAGAAGTGTAAGGTCCGACGCGGATCCAATCGACGGAAAGTGAACTGCCGTCATTCGTGTCGTCCTGCATGCCGACGCGCATGGCGGCCGTCATGGCAACCGAATGCGTCGCTTTGATGACGCCGTCGATGTAGTACTTCACATCGGTGGTGCTCCACTCGATGCGGAACCTGTGGAATTGATTGTCGAAGAATCCCGTGCCGAGCCCGGTGTCGGTCGCACTGCCGTTGTTGCTGCGGGCGTACAACTGAGTTCCGGTTGTGTTCGTGCTGAACATCGCCCAGTTCGGACTATTGAAGAAATTGCCCGCGCCGCCCATGCCGAAGCCGATCTGCTGGTTCGGAGCAGCGACAAATTTCGCAAAGAATTCGACAACCGCCGGAGATGTGCCCGGCGTATACGTGTTGTTGGATCTTGCAGTACTGCCGTTCAACGAAGCGAGACCGCCACTCACAGTGACGGTGCCGTTCGAACTCCAGTTGGTGGTCGAGAGAATTGTCCCCAGGAACGGATCGAAGAATCCCGGCGTCGTCGGGGTCAGCGTCACCTCGGCATCATCGGCAGCCGTGCCCTCGAATGCGAAAGCCGTGCAGCCGTCGCGATCGCCGGCAAGGAAATCAGACAATGTCTCATCTGTCGAGATGACAACGCCGCTGTCCTTCGCGCGGTACTTGAAGGTGTCGATACCGGTGAAGCCTGTGTTGGGCGTGTAGGTGAACGAGCCGCCGGCGTTGACCGTTGCACTGCCGTGTCCCGCATTGACAGTGAGTAATGCTGTTAGTAAATCATTCTCAGGATCGGTGTCGTTTCCGAGGACGCCAGGCGCGGGGACGGACAGCAGGGTGTTCCCGTTCGTGCTGTAGCTATCCCCATTCGCAGTTGGCGCGGTATTCACGGCCTTCACCGTGACAAGGACTGTTGCGCCGGCCGTGCCGCCGCGACCATCCGAGATCGCATAAGTGAACGAATCAGAACCGTTGAAGTTGACGTTCGGTGTGTACTGGAATGAACCATCGCCATTGTTCGCGACGGAACCGTGCGCCGGCTGCGTGAATGTCGTCACGCTGATCGGATCGCTGTCCGGATCGGAGTCGTTCGCAAGAACGACGATCTTCAAAGGGGTGTTTTCGTCCGTCAACGCCGTGTCATTCGCTGCCACCGGCGGGCGGTTGATCGGCACAACCGCGGGAGTCGCGCTCGCCGAGCAACCGAAAGAATTCGTCACGGTCAAATTCAGCGTGACATTGCCGCTTGCGCCGGCAGTGAATGTGACGTTCTGCGTCGTCGCGCCGGCGGTGATCGTTCCGCCTGAGATCGTCCACGCGTAGGTTGTTGCGCCGGCCGGGCCGCTAGCAGAATTGCCGACAGAATTCGCCTGCACAATCGTCGGCGCAGTGATGGCCGGCGTTGCTGGAAGCGGATTGACCGTTACTGTGGCCGGAGCGGACGCGCTGCTCGTGCAACCACTGCTGGTCACTTTGACTGTGTAATCACCTGAAGCGCTGGCGACGTAATTCTGCGACGTGCCATTCGTCGTGATGGCAATTCCGTTCAGATACCACTGATTGCCGGACCCGCTGCTCGAACGAAGCGTTACGGTGCCACCCTGGCAGAACGTAAGTGTTCCGGACTGAACGGTGACCGTAGGCGTTGCGATGGTAGTGACCGTGAGCGTAGCGGAATTTGTATTGACCGAGCCGCAACTGTTGGTGAAGACAGCCCGGAACCTGTTGTTGTTATTGGTTGAGGCGACCGTGAAACTGTAGGTCGTCGATGTGGCGCCGGCGATGGGATTGAATGTAACTCCGGCGTCGGTAGAGATCTGCCACTGCACAGTGGGCGCAGGTGTGCCGCTGGCGGCGGCGGTGAACGTCGCCGTAGCGCCATTGCATATGTTGCTTTGGTTTGTCGGCTGCGTCGTTACGGCCGGAGTTGTGTTGACCGTCAGCGTCGCTGCTGTCGTGTTTGTCGAGCCGCAACTATTGGTGAAGACAGCGCGGTACTGGTTGTTGTTGGCAGCCGTCGTCGCAGTCAAGCTGAACGTGGCGGCGGTGGCACCGGTAATGTTCGAGAACGTGGATCCGCCGTTCGTCGACACCTGCCACTGCACGCTCGTGCTGCCGGTGGCTGCGGCAGTGAAGGTCGCGGTCGTGCCACTGCAGGCGGTCTGATTCGTCGGGTTCGTCGTTACCGTCGGTTTGACATTCACCGTGAGCGTGGCGGTTGTGTCAGCCGATCCTAAAGTGTTTGTAAAGTGCGCGCGGTAGCTCTTGTTGTTGTCGGCGGCAGTCGCTGTGAACGTTAAGGGCGATGAGGTGGCGCCGAGGATATTGTTAAATGTTGCGCCACCATCCGTCGAAACCTGCCATTGCAGCGTTGGCGTAGGAAAGCCGCTCGCGACGGCAGTGAACGTCGCAGTCGCGCCGTCGCAAATGATTTGATTTGACGCTGCGGTTGTGATCGCAGGCGCTTCGTTCACAGTCAATGTGAAGTTTTGTGGCGAGCTGCCGGCGGTGTTTGTCGCGGTGAATGTGATCGAGTAGATCCTGCCCGTGCCGGCCGCCGGAGTTCCGGAGAGCGTGCCCGTTCCATTTCCGTTATCGAGGAATGTGACGCCACTCGGCAGAGCGCCGCTTTCTGCGATGGTCGGCGTGGGGATGCCGAACGTTGTCACATTGAATGTCCCCGCACTGCCCGCGGTGAAGGTGGTTGCGTTCGCGCTCGAGATGACCGCTGGATCAGTCGGGACGGTGTCGTAGACGACGTCGATCAGGTAATTCGGTGCATCGAGAGGATCTTGATTGGGGAAACTGCCCGCCGCTCCTAGCGAATAAAGGCTATTCGGGTCGCCGTAGAAGTGCTGTAAAGCCTGAAGTGGGAAATTGATGTAGCCCGTCGAAGCGAAAAACGGCCGGATTTCCGCCCAATGCCCTGACGGCGTGTAATAGGCAGCGATGTAAGTCGTATGCCGCGAGATCGCTACAGGACTCGCAAATCGAACTTCTTGCCATCCTGATGCGCTTTCATTGATGAAGGTCGCGCTGCCAAGGAGCGCACCCGTGCTACTCCACAGGTATCCGCTGTGAACACCCGTATTGTTCAGGTGTTTATAGAAACGGATGCCTTTGATGTAGCCGTCGGCATTCGCCTGAAACTTCACACCGAGGTTCACCGCAAATGCATCAGAGGTTTCTGTGCTGGTTGCGGTGAGTGTCGAGAAAATCGAGCATGGACAGATGAATGTTGGAGACGTCGCCGACGTATTAAAGGTTGTCGTGAAATCGCTCGCCAACGGATTACCGAATATGTCTTTCACGCCGCTGGAGCCGCCCTTGACGGTGACGGTGTACGTGGTTGAGAGCGATAACACCGGGGTGGGGATGATCGTCGCTACCCCATTCGACGCGATCGTCGGATAGGTGAGGGTGCTGGTGACCAGGGCATTCGACGGACCGAGCAATTGGAAATTCGTGCTGTTGACCGTTGTAGCGTCGATCTGTTTGTTGAAATGGATGTCGACGTTGGTGTTCGGATCGATACCGGCAGCAAGATTCGCAGGCGCAGTGCTGGCTACGATCGGTCCGGACGTATCGGTCGTGAGGGCCGGGTCGAATACGACATCGACCATGTAGTTGGTCGCTCGATTGAAGTTCGACGGAAACAAGCCTGGGCCGCCGTACGCGTATACACCGTTGTTTCCGTCCCCGCCATTGACATGCAGCGGCGGACTGTCGACGCCGAGGTGGTCGAAGTAATTGAGATTGTGCGGCCAGTGCGGGTTCGGCAGGTAGTAGGACGCGATGTAAGTCGTGTTCGCCGTGATTTGGACGGGGGGATTCAGTGTGACCTGCTGCCATCCGGTCGCGGTTTCGTTCGTAAATGTCGCGCTGCCGAGCAGGGCACCATTCGCGTCCCACAGATACCCGATGTGTTCTCCGGTGTTTGAGGCATGCTTGTAGAAGCGGATCCCCTTGATGTACCCGTCGGTATCGGAGTGAAACTTGATACCGAGATTGNNNAAGACCAGATCGAACAGGGACAAGCTGGCCCAACCGCTGAGGCGGTGGTCGCCGCGAGAAGCACAGCGGCGATGAGGAAAAATCCACGAGCAAATTGACGCGCACGGTTCGTCGAAGCCTGCATTGAGATCCCCAATTTTTTTAGTCGGACTGCTTTTTCACGCGGACCAAAGACGACACGACCGCACACGTGCGGCCGAATTACGACGCGGCAGATTGCCTGAAAACGGTGCGGGCTCCATCAAGGCAACTCACGAAGATGGGGCGGGAAAACCCGCAGGCGGCGGGAGGGAAAGCCCATCGGAAGAACGTGATCCAGATCACATAGTGGGCACAACCGATGCACAAATAACTTCCGACTGCGACAGGACCGAGGTTGGAGGAGTGCCTGCGCAGTCGGTCAAATTCGAGAGAGAGAGGAGCGATTTCTTTCGATGGAAATCGCAAGCACAATTCATGGCACGACCGAAAGTTCTCATCGCACGGCAACGGCCGCAGCATCTGCTGCGGTACGCACCGGCGCGATTCAAAGTGGAAGAGGTGACCCAGATGAGCGGTCTCATCGATGCCATGGTGAACCGCATGCCCAACGTGGTCGTCGTCCCGATTGACTTTCCGGGACTAGGCGGCGCTCGTGGAATTCGCGACGTCCGCCGTTTGAGTCCGGCCACGAAAATTGTTGTCTTGGCTCCGGCGGTCGATCCGAAGGAAGAGCTCGAAGTCCTGCGCCGCGGTGCGAAAGGTTACTCGGGACCTGTCGGAACCGATGTGCTGTTCAAGATGGTCGATAAGGTGCAGCAGGGAGAAGTGTGGGCAGGCCGCAAAACGATCGGCGCACTGCTGGACGAATATCAAAGCGCCGGCGATCTGACGCCGCGTGAACATTCGGTCACACAAAGCGATCTGCAGAAGCTGACCTCACGCGAGCGTCAGATTTTGAACCTGCTCAGCGGCGGCAACAGCAATAAGGAGATTGCGACGGCGCTCAGTGTTTCGGTGTCGACGATCAAGGCGCATCTCACAAAGATTTTTCGAAAGCTCGGTCATCCGGACCGCGTGCGTCTTGCACTTGCGGCTGCCGTGGGAAGTAGTGCCACAGGAGAAACGACATAAGAATCCAAGTGATGGATTTCGTGTTAGCATGCCTTATAATTGAGCGGCTCTTATGGATGTAAGCACATACGCTCGCTGCAGCGGCGGTTGGGCAGTGCTGTAGCCTTAGACCTCAGTCCAATTGACTTGCCCCTTCCCCCTCTCTAGCATCCATCCGTCCAAATAATTACAGCAGAAGAGAGTCGTTTCGGTTCCTTTTTGTCGCATCGTCATCATTGTTGAACTGAGTTGCCGCCGCGCCTGACAAGGTCCGGAGGAAGGTCAGGTGAAACCGTTTCTGTCGCAGAGCGAAAAGCGTCGAGCAGGGTTACGACGATGGGACATGAAGTGCATGTGAAAATCAGCTCGCCCGCCGACATCGTCGCAGCGCGCCACGAAGCGCGCGCGCTTGCGCTCGAGGCCGGTTTCTCGATCTGCGATTCGACGCTCATCACGACCGCCATCTCCGAAATGAGCAGGAACGTTCTCGAATACGCGCACCACGGCGAGGTCACAATCTCCCTTCTCAAGAATGGATCCAAGAGCGGCGTCAAGATCGTCGTCGATGACGACGGTCCCGGGATTGCCGACATCGCGCAGGTGATGAAGGACGGCTACTCGAGCCGTCAGGGAATGGGGATCGGTTTGCCAGGCACCAGGCGGCTGATGGATGAATTCGAAATTCGCTCGAAAATCGGTGACGGCACCACCGTCATCATGAAGAAGTGGAATCGATATCGATGACACTAGCAGCCGTGGCGACAGTCGGCGAGCGGTATCAGAACGCCCTCATGAAATACCTTTCCGCTCCCGAAGAGGTCGCTCTGCTGGGCGGATATGACCTCGGACGCCGAGCTCTCACAGACGGACTGGGCGTGCTGGAGATGATCGAGATTCACTCGTCGGCGGTGGCTGCCGCACTGAATCGGCCGCTCAAAGCAGAAGAGCGGCAACGGTTGCTGAACGCTCAAACAGAGTTTTTCATCGAAGTCCTGTCGCCGTTTGAGATGGGTCACCGAGCCTTCCGAGAGGCGAACACGACCCTCCGGCGGATGAACGACATGCTGGAAGGGCAGGCAAAGCGCATCGCATCGGCACTGCACAGCGAAGCCGGTCAGCTCCTGGCCTCGTTGCATTTTGAGCTCGCCGAAGCGGCTCGCGATCTGCCCGAAGAGAAGACTGCACATTTCACAAACATTCGCGAAACACTTCAGGAGATCGAGAGTCGTCTGCGCAATCTCTCGCATGAGATTCGTCCGCCTGTGCTCGACGACCTCGGCCTCGCGGCGGCGCTCGCGCTCCTCGCACAGGGCGTTACAAGCCGGTGGGCTCTTCCGGTCATTGTGACTGTCGATCTGGCAGGCGATCTTCCTGGCGTCGTTGAGACGACTGTCTATCGCATTGTGCAAGAGGCATTGACGAACTCCGCCAAGCATGCAGACGCGACCGGCGCGGAAGTAAGGGTGCGGCAAGTCGAGCGGAAAATCATCTGCTCCATCGCCGACGACGGTATCGGATTCGACGACAGCGACTGCTTTCGCAAACGGAGTCCCGGCATCGGTCTCTCCGAAATGAAGGAACGAATCAAAGCTTTAGGCGGTTCTATGAGCCTGAGGCGCAATGGGGATCGAGGTACGGATCTCAGGTTTGAAATTCCATTGGACACATAGAGAGCATGCCGCCAACAATCATTCTTGCTGATGACCATCCAGTTGTACGCCAGGGGATCCGAATTCTGCTCGAGCGCGAAAGTTTTGAAATCGTTGGCGAAGCTGTCAACGGAATCGAAGCTGTTCAGCTCGCAGCAAAGTATCAGCCCGATGTGGCTGTGCTCGATCTGGCAATGCCGGTGATGAACGGCATTACTGCCGTGGGACAGATTCGCGAGATCTCGCCGCGCACGAAGGTCGTGCTGCTCACGATGTACACAGAAGAGCATCATGTTTTGCAGGCGCTTCGCGCCGGCGTGAAAGCGTGCGTGACGAAGACACAGGCGGTCGAACATCTGATTTCCGCAATCCGCGAGGTCTGTGCCGGCGGCGTCTACCTCAGCCCGAGCGTTTCGGGAGCAGTCGTGCAGGCATATCTCGCAAAGAGCGATGCGCCTTACGATCCGCTGACCGACCGCGAGCGGCAGGTCCTTCAACTGGTCGCCGAAGGCAACACCACGAAAGAAATCGCTCTCGTCCTCGGCGTTGCCGCCAAGACCGCTGAGACCCATCGCGTGAAAGTGATGGAGAAGCTCGACATCCATTCGACGGCCGGTCTTGTCAGGTATGCGATTCGGCGCGGACTGGTGCAAGCCTGATCTGACCGCACGGTAAACTTCGCAGGTCGCACAGGTCTTTTCGTCCAGCGATCGGCGGTTTTCCCCGATGTTCGGGCGGCATCGGCGGTCAATGATGCGCACCACCGTCATGAACAGCCCGACAGTTGGCGTCTATCACGCCGCCCTTCTCGATTACCTGCTGAGCGACGACGAATCCGGTCTTGCGCATGCGTACGATCTGGGGCGGACAGGGCTCGATTCCGGCTGTGGACTTCTTCAAATCCTTCACGTTCACGAGAAAGCCCTCGGCATCATCCTCGACTCGACGCCTGTCGATAACGAGATTCGTCGCCGCGTAGACGCCTCCGTGAAGTTTTTGACCGAGGCGCTCTCGCCCTTCGCGATGGCGTCGAACGGATATCGCGATCTCCTGAAAACTCGCTGAGGGGATGTTTCCCTCGCGCTCTCTGCGGGTTTTCCCCAATCGTTTTTGGGAGATGCCTTGATGATGGAAATCACAATCGAACGCACTATGCGCACGCCGACACACGTGTTTCTGTGTGTGGTGTAGCTGTGAACATGGAGTTATCTGTAATGCATGTGGTCGTGCCCGGGCCAGCCGGGAAAAACGAAGGGGGCGGAGCCTATCCGCAGTGGTACGCGATCTGGACGAAAAGCCATTCCGAGCAGCTCGTCGCGGACCAGTTGCAGGCAAAAGGCCTCGATGTCTTCCTGCCGAAGCTCAGCATCTGGAGCCGTCGTGGCGGAGTGCGCCACGCGATCCGCGTCCCGATGTTCTCCGGATATCTATTTGTGCACGCCGACGTCGACAAGAACGTTTACCTCGATGTCATCAAGGCGCGCGGCGTCGTTCGCATGCTGGGCGAGCGCTGGGACTGCCTCTGTCCAATTGCACGTCAGGAGATTGAAGCGCTGCAGCAACTGGTGGAGTCGGGATTGGCGGTCACGCCACATTCGTATCTGCGCGAAGGACAGCGCGTTCGCATTACGGCCGGACCTCTCAAAGGCGTGGACGGAATCCTGGTCGAGAACAAATCCGCCAAGGGTCTTCTCGTCCTCTCTGTCGATTTGTTGCAGCGCAGCGTCGCCGTACAGATCGATTGCACCTGGGTGGCGGCGGCATGAGGGTTTTCTGGATCACGATCGGAATCGTGTTGCTGTCGGTCGCTGACGTCCGCGCCGACCATCGCTTCGTGATTGAGCCCTCTCTGCAGGTGATCGAAGTCGCCGATGACAATCTCTATTTTTCAGTCGACGAGCCGGTCCGAGATCGCATCCGCCGCGTGACGCCGTTGCTTGGCTTGCGATACGACAACCCACGCCTATCGGTGGCCGGATCCTATGGCCTCGACAG
>QHVX01000173.1:0-6410 GCA_003222375.1 Acidobacteriota bacterium | reverse complement strand
TCCCTCACCGGAAATTACCTCAATACGAACACGCTTGCGGAGTTGACTACCGATACAGGTTTGGCGGCGTCGCGGTCCCGAGGTCAATACTTCACGGCCGGCTCGTGGGCTCGCCTCCGTGTCTCACCGCGGCTGATCGCGACAGTGCAGACATCATCTCTGAAGACAAACGTAGTCAACGGCAGTGGCATGCGCTCGCAAATGCAGGCGCTCATTCTGGAGCGCCATGTCACGGGACGCGATCTATTCAACTTCCATTACGAGCACACGCATGTCGAATTCGATGGCGCGACCTCACAAAGAGCCAACACTCAAGTATTTCTTGGGCGCTGGATTCACAACTTTGGGCTGCATAACCGCGTGACAGTGCAGGCAGGTCCGCGCCTGACCGATGGGAAGTGGTCGACGGACTTCACTGCGATTGCGGCGCACACGTGGAAATCGAGCACAATCGCTCTTTCCTTCTTGCGGACGGAAACGACCCTGGTCGGATATGCCGGCATGGTCGAGACACGCGTGCTGCAATCGAAGCTCTCATTCAATCCCATTCGCCGGCTCACCGCATACGCCACTCCGGCATTCTATAAGACCACCAACGGTCCGCTGCAGGGCACTGTTTATCGGTTCGCCGCCGGCGGCCGCTACGACGTCTCGCCGCTGTTAGGCGCAGACGTGGCTTACACCCATGAAAGGCAGAACGGGGCCATTGATCCAACGCGCCCCGACGGCAAGTTCTCACGCGCCACGATGACGATCGGATTCACCACCCGCTGGAACAATTCCGAAAGGACGAGGTGATCATGCACAAGCGACTACTCTTCTCCGTCCTTGTTTTTCTCCTCCTCGGCTCGATTGCTCTGGCTGACGACCATCCGCCGGTCGCCGATCCGCCCGATTATCGGATCGGAATCGACGACATCCTCGACATCGCTGTGTGGAATGTCGCCGAGCTGCAAAAGACCGTGCCAGTCCGGCCGGATGGGAAAATCTCGCTTCCACTCGTGAACGATGTCGTGGCCGCCGGTCTGACACCGATGGAACTGCGGGAAAGGCTGACGAAGGAGATGGCGACCTTCGTTCAAAATCCTGACGTCTCGGTATTGGTCCGCGAGATCCGCAGCCTGAAGGTCTCGGTCCTCGGCCAGGTCCGTACGCCTGGGCGATATGACATCAAAGGTCCCGCGACGGTGCTCGATGCATTGGCACTGGCAGGCGGATTCACTGAATTTGCAGCGCGCCGCAAGATCACGATTCTTCGATCCGCGCAGCGCCTTCACTTTAACTATGACGCTGCCGTCTCGAAAGGCAGCACTTACGCCAACCTGGCGATCAAACCAGGCGACATCGTCGTCGTTCCCTGACCCATGGCACAGTCGACTATCAGAGACTCGGGTTTCGATATTGCGCTAGGCATCGTACAGCGTCGCAAGTGGGCGGGCGCGATCGCGTTCGCCGCGACGCTCTCGCTGGCGCTGCCATTTGTCTATTTCCTGCCGAACATCTATCGCGGAGTCGCAACCGTCATCGTCGACAATCAGGACGCTTCGTCACTCGTGAGCGCGACAGTTCCCGAGCTGGAGACGCGCCTGGTCACGATTCAGCAGGAGCTGCTCAGCCGCGCGCGATTGAGCGATCTCATTATGCGGCTGAATCTGTATCCGACATGGCGCCCGCACGTGCCGATGTCCGGCATCGTCGAGAGTATGCGCCGCGACGTTCACATTGAGCTCTCAAAAGCGGATCGGGGACGTCCGACCACGATCGGGCTGAAGATCTCTTACATCGGGCTCGATCCGCGCAGTGCGGCCGCAGTTCCAAATGCGCTCGCCGCTCTGTACATCGAGGAAAACACCAGAATTCGCGAGCAGCAGACGGGCGATATGGCGCAGTTCCTCAAATCACAGGTCGACACGGCACGGCAGGCTGTTGTTGTGCAGCAGTCGCATTTGGATCGCTTCAAAGAGCAGCGCGCCGGTCAGCTTCCCGAGCAGGTATCGATCAACATGGTGACGCTCGAGCGCCTCAATACGCGGCTGCGCCTCAATACCGATGATCAATTAAAGGTGCGCGAGACGCAGGACCGGCTCATTGGAGCGAATGCCGAAGAGCAGGCCGACCCGCTCCAGGCGGCCAGGCAGAAACTGGCCGATCTGCAGACCAAGTTCACGGACAAACATCCCGACGTGATCCGCGCGAAAGCGGAAGTCGCTCAGCTCGAGCGTCAACACGCCAGCAACGCGCCCGCGCCACGGCGTTCGGCAGGAGTCAGCAGCGCTGCCAGCACTCTTGCTGCGCTGCAGCAGGAAGAGCGAACACTCCGCTCCGAGATCGCGGCGTACGAGCAGCGCATTCAAAGCGCGCCGAGAGTCGAGCAGGAGCTCGAAGCGCTGGTGCGCGATTACAACGGCGCGAAGGAGTCTTACGGCTCGATTCTCAAGCGCTACGAAGACGCGCAGCTCGCCAGCAACCTCGAGCAGACGAAAAGACCGGAATCCTTCCGCGTCCTCGACGCGGCTGTCGTCCCGACTTCACCCGCGGCGCCTAACCGTCGGCGCCTGCTCATCATGGCATTTTTGTTCGCAGTGGCATCGGCGGTCTCCATGATGCTGCTCACCGAGCACCTCGACACATCATTTCACTCGGTCGGCGAGCTTCGGCAATTCACGACCGTTCCGGTGCTCGCGAGCATCCCATACGTGTCGTCTCGCCTGACATTCATGGCCGTGTTTCGCGTTGTCGCATCGATCGTCGCCGTCATCGGCTTGTGCATCTTGCTCGCCGGCGCCGGCTATCGCTACTCCCGTCAAAACACGCAGCTCGTTTGGATGTTATCGGCGCCTCAGATATGACAGTCACTCTGGTCAATGAAACTGATGCGGCCCGAGGTCAGGACGATCTCGATCCTCGGCTCGTCACACTTCTCAATCCCGATTCTTTCGAATCCGATCAGTACCGCATGCTCCGCTTCGCGATCGATCGAGCATGCCCGTCGGAGGGCAGTCGCGTGGAAAACACTGACGAGCGCCAACCTCGCCGGCGTCATCGGTCACGGCAGTCAGGCGCGCGTGCTGATGGTGGATGCCGATCTTCGCCGGCCGTCACTTGCGCGCGTTCTCGGCCGGGCCAATGCCCATCGAGGGTGGGGGCTGGTCGACGCGATCCTCGATCGCAGGCTGAGTCTCGAGCAAATCGCGTGGAAGCGCGAGCCGTTCAATCTCTCGGCAGTCACATCGCGACGTCCGCAAGCCGACACCTATGAGCTTCTCGCGAACGGCAGATTCGGTGAGCTTCTTCGCGACGCACGACAGCGGTTTGACTATGTGATCGTCGACACTCCGCCTGTTCTCCCGACTCCCGATAGCCGTTTGCTGGTTCAATACATCGATGGATACGTGATCGTCGTGGCGGCCGACAAGACTCCACGCAAACTCGTCGAAGAGACCCTCGCTCTTCTCGGTCCCGCAAAAATTCTCGGACTGATCTTCAACCGCGAGTCCTATAAGCACTCCCGTTACGGCAAGTATTACTACCGCGCATACAGCTCACGGGAAGCGTTGAAGGTACTCGTCTGTCCGGCTTGCAAATCGTTATTGAACGTGACGGCGAAAGAACAGGACGGACGCGAAGTCACGACGGGGCAGCTCGAATGTTCGACCTGCCATCGCGCGTATCCGATCGTTCGCGGCGTTCCGCGATTTGTCGACGCTGAATCCTATGCCCGGAGTTTTGGCCGCCAGTGGAACTGGTTCCGCGCTGTGCAACTCGACTCGCGCAACGCAGGAGAGAAGTCCGAGCGGCAACGGCGGTTTCGTGAGAATCGCTTCAATGGCATTGAGATCTCCGACGGGCCCATTCGCATGCGGGGTGTAAAGGCCTGACTTCGAATGGCCGTTGCAGCATCACAATCGATGTGGTGGGTTCGCGAGACACCCACTGCATCGCACGAAAAAGCGGGTGGAACGGTCGCCTTTGCGGCGGTGGTCCTCTTTACATGCGTCCTTCTTCTCTCACCTCAAGCCTGGTTTCCGGCACTCAAGCCGCTGCGCATCGCGTTTCTGGCAGGCGGACTCGCGGCCGCGTCGCTCCTATGGGAGCGGTGGAGAGAACGGACGCCGCTCGGCCTCACGCGCGAGATCGTCATATGCTTCCTGCTCCTGGCGTGGACATTCATGACGCTGCCGCTTTCGTACTGGCCGGGCGGAAGCGTTGCCACGCTGACCGATATCTACATCAAGGCCGTCATCGTGTTCTGGCTTCTTGCCAACGTCATTACGACAGAACGCCGCCTGCAGCTCATCCGCAATTTTCTGATCCTGTGCAGCGTACCTCTGGCGGTGACGGCGGTGAAGAACTTCGTGACCGGCAGCTTCCTCGGCGACGCCGGAGTGGTGGCTCGCATCGCGGGTTACGGGCAGGGGCTTTCTGCCAATCCGAACGATCTCGCGTTGATGCTCAATCTCATGCTCCCCTTGAGCATTGCATCTTTCCTCAGCGCAAAAAGCCGATCGATGTCGACGCTCCTTCTCGTCGTCACCGGAGTCAACGTGATCGGTGTGGTCGTCACGTTCTGTCGCGCAGGGTTTCTTGGGCTGGCGACGATCGGCACTGTCTATTTCTTGAAGATGGTCCGCCGCAGAGGCGCAGATCGAGCCTGGGCGTTCGCATTGGCGATCGCGGCACTGGTAGCGTTGCCGATGTTGCCCTCGAATTATTTCGAGCGCGTGGCGACCATCGCGAACATTCATGCCGACCCGACCGGATCGTCACAGATCCGGTGGCGCGACACAGTCGCGGCCATGCACTTTGTGTTCGACCATCCGATTGTCGGTGCCGGACTCGGAATGGACGTGCTGGCACTCAATCAAGTGCGGGGGGAGAAATGGTACGCGGTTCACAATGTGTATCTGCAGTATGCGGTGGACCTCGGACTGCCCGGGGCGCTTTTGTTCATTCTTCTGCTGTTAGGAACGCTCAAAGGAGCGAGATCCTCGCGAAAGCGCCTCGCTCAACTTCCGGAGAAACGCGAACTATTTCTGCTCGCTGAAGCGCTCGAGATCAGCCTGATCGTCTTCGCAATTTCAGGCTTCTTTTACCCCGTCGCTTACAACTTCTACTTCTATTACATGGGCGGACTCGCATTGGCCGTGCGGGCCGTGACGCAGCAGGCTCTGTCCACCACATCATGGCGATCCAACTCCTGAAATTCGTGGCCGGCTTCGGCTGGGGCGGCACGGAACGCCAGTTCGTCAATCTGGGTCTCGGACTCGATCCGGCCCGCGTTGCGGTTCGATTCGGCTGCCTTCGGAGCTTCGGGCCGCTTCGCGAGGAGCTGGAGGCCTCCGGGATTCCAATCATTGACTACGACATCGCATCGTTTAAAGACGTTCGAGCGATTGCCGCACAGGTTCGATTGGCGCGAGACATCCGCCGACTTGGAATTCAACTCGTGCATTCGTATGGCTTTTACTCGAATGTCTTTGCGATTCCAGCAGCCAGGCTCGCGGGAGCGCGCGTCGTGGCGTCGATTCGCGACATGGGTGTCTACCTGTCGCGGTCGCAACTCAGGGCGCAGCGCTGGGTCTGCAAATTTGCGGATCACATTCTCGTGAATGCCACCGCGATCAAGGAGTGGCTCGTCGCGGATGGATATGACGGCGATCGAATCGCCGTGATTCCGAACGGCATCGATCTTTCGCGATTTGCGCAACCCGTCGACACCGGGCGTCTGCACTCCGATTTACGTCTAACACCGGACACGCCGCTCGTTGCCGTGCTCGGCCGAGTCAGCCGTATGAAAGGTCTGGAAGATTTCATTGCTGCCGCCGCGATCGTCGCTCCGCGATTTCCCGGCGCGCGCTTCCTGATCATCGGACAGCCATCTTTTACTCCGCGGGGCCGCAGGATCACGGTCGATGGATCGTATGAGAATGCGCTCACGCGTCTCGCCGCACGCCATGGCGTGCAGGACCGGGTCATCTTCACCGGCTTCCGGCCTGATGTCGAACAGATCCTTCCCGAGCTGGCAGTCTCCGTTCTGCCCTCTCTCAGCGAAGGATTGTCGAACACGCTGTTGGAATCGATGGCCGCCGGCGTCGCCGTCGTCGCGACTCGAATCGGCGGAGCACCGGAAGTCGTTCAGGATTTCGAAAACGGACTCCTGGTTCCGGCGAGCGATCCCGATTCACTTGCCGAAGCGATTTCCAGATGCCTCGATGGGCCGGACTTCGCGGCCCAGCTTGGGCGGGCTGCGCGGCGTCGCATCGTCGAACGCTATTCAATGGAGCAGCTCGTAGAAAACACGAGCCGCATGTACGAAACCATGCTCGAACCGGGCGGTGATCTCCGTGATCTCTGCGCCTCTGTGGTGAAATGACCTTTACTGTCGAAGTGATCCGAACGCGTGAGGCGCT
>QHVX01000172.1 GCA_003222375.1 Acidobacteriota bacterium | reverse complement strand
CGCCATCGCATAAACGTCCTGTGTATCGGTCCAACGGTATCGGCCGACACCCTTGTCGACGTAGTACTCCGAGCGGCCGTAGAACTTGACCGGAAACAGCACATCGGGTCGCGGAATCTCCCACGGCGTTCCGTATCGCAGCCACGGATCGGGTTGCTCGACCTGCTGTCCGTCGACGATGCGCTGGCGAAAAATTCCGAACTCGTAGCGAATGCCGTATCCGTAAAACGGAAGCGCCAGTGTCGATGCCGATTCGAGGAAGCACGCTGCCAGGCGACCGAGTCCGCCGTTGCCAAGGCCTGCGTCGTTTTCGCAGGCGGCCAGGTTTTCGAGCTCGAGACCGAGACTGCGCACTGCGTCGGTGTAAGCGTCCTGAGCACCGAGGTTGATGATGCTGCTGATGAGGAGACGGCCGAGGAGGAATTCGAGCGATAGGTAGTAAACGCGTTTGACGTCGAGGCGGTAGTAGGCGTCCTGCGTTGCGAACCAGCGCTCCATGATCCGATCGCGCACCGCGAAGGCCAGCGCCTGAAACGAATCGAGATCGGTCGCGTTGTACTGATCGCGCGCGACCGAGTACATCATCCGCAGCGCGAAGGACTCCAGGATCGATGCCGGATCGAGCCCGGCCGGCCGCGGTTTCGGGATGAGTTGGGGCATGGACGCCGGATTTTGGCACAATGGGACATGCCGACGGCTTCCCGGGCGACCGACTTTCGGCGCATCGCGCTGCGCTCGACCGGCGGCAAAGTCAAAGCGATCTTCTGGCACCTCGGCGTCCGATGCGCACTGGAAGCGCGGGGATTCACGTTCACGTCAGGATTCGGCGCGCGCACCGAGCCCAAACCGGGCGAAATCAGCTTGCTGGTCGGCTCTTCGGCGGGCGCGATCTTTTCGCTGCTGGTCGCCGCCGGCTACGAAGTCCAGGAAATTCTCGAATCATTTCTCGGGCGTAAATCGCGCCTTCCGCGGATTCAGACCTCAACGGTCTTTCAGCGTCACCGCCGCGGAATTCTCGGATACGTTCGCCGCGTGCGGAATGCAGTCAACCTGCGCGCGGGCGAAGAGATTTTCCCGGGCAGCGGCGTCGGATCCGTTCCTGATCCAGGCGACGGCGAAGATCAGCAGATCGAAGCCGAATATCGCCTCACGCTGCGCAAGTTTCTGCACTACTTCAAACTCAGGGACCTGCTCGTCCTGCGGTCGCGCTATTCGACCTCCGGGATGGAGGGATGGTTCCGTGAACTTCTCGCCGGACACGAATCATTCGAAGAGCTGCGCACGCGCCTCTTCATCCTGGCGTCGAATCTCGACATGCCGCAGACGGCCGTCTTCGGCGCGGACAGCGGCGATCACGTCTGGTATCGGTACGTGTCGGGAGTGCCGATTGCGCGCGCCGGCGCGTGCTCGATGGCGATTCCATCGATTTTCAATCCGGTCTCGGTGCGGATGGACGGGCGCAAGCACTACTTCATCGACGGCGATGTCTACAACGCCACCGAGACGATGATCGAGAACGATCACGGTTGCGATCTGGCGATCATCTCGTCGTTCGAGGCGCCGTATCGCTTTCACCCGGCCATCGGCTCGCTTCATCACCTCGGATTACCGTTCGAGATCGCGCAGACCATCGCGCTCACGATCTACTCGCGATTCATGCACGCGCGCAATGCCGCGCGCGCGAAGTGGGCGGGATTGCAGGCCGCGCGCGACGCGCTCGCGCCATACGTCGACGAAGAAACGCTGGAGCGCGAATCCAAACGCATCGCGGCTGCGCTCGACATGTCGCTGGAAATGAAAATCATTCACGTGCATCCGTACAAGAATCCGCTGCTCTTCTTCGGCAACGCCTTCGATCTCTCGCCGCGCAGCCTCGGAAAAATGCTGGTCGAGGCATCGCTGCAGGCCAGCGATTGCCTGGATCGCGAAGGCTTTCCGATGATTTGATGGTGCCAGGTCTGCTGTTGGCTGTTTTCTGCAGCCTGTAGACGAGGGGCACTACAGCTCGTAGAAAACAGCCAACAGCAGACCTGGCACCATCAATGGCGCGAGGCGCGATGGCGGCTCGTTGGCGGCGTCGTCCCGCAGCTCGCAACCACGCGTGAAGTATCCCAATCGGCGCAGCCGATGCCCAGCGATCCGGTCGTCGGATAGGTGATCGTCGCGCCGGTCGAATCGACGAACGCGACGTAATAGCGATGACATCCGCTGCCGACGCCGGTGACGTTCGCCGACCATGCGCCGTTTTGCGGGGTGCCGCGCTCGAGTGCCATCGGCACGCAGCGGCCGTCGACGACTGCATTCGCGCTCCGCGGTGCCGCCGTGTCGTACCAGTTCGCCCAGACATCGACTGCAGCGGCCTGTTGGGGATAGTGCGCGGCCGACGGAATCTTGTAAGGCGTAGCGGTGCCGCCGAAGTCGCCGACCGATTGCGTGGTCACGCCGGCTCCAACGCTGCCGGTCGAAGTGAGAATCAGATATCGATGACCGTTCTGCACCGTGAACCCGCACGTCGCGGCCGCCGAGGGTTCGTACATCCATAACTGAAACGCGAAATTCGGATCGCCGCCGCTCGCGATGATCTCGCCTGACGGCGCCGCGCCAAAGAGCGCAACGCGCGCATACCAGGGAGTGGGACTTGCGCCTGCACATGCGCATGACGCCGAACCATCGCAGCCGGCAGGAAAAAGAAGATCGATATTGTCGACGACCGTGCATCGCGAGTCGTGTCCGAAATACTGCTGCTTGGCCATTTCGGCGGCGTGGAACCGCGCTGACCGATTGAGCGGCTCGCTCCACATCAGCGGCGCCTTCGGCGAGTAGCACGCACGTTCGACGCATCCTGCGCCGCAAGCGTTCATCTCGACCTGCGGGTCGACGCGCGCGCGGTTCATCCACTCCAGGATCACGCGCTCCGCCCAGTTCGGAAAGCCGTTGACCGACTCGCCGACTCGCGTCTGCGCATTGGCAGCGACGGATGTGAACAGCATCACAACCAGCAGTCGCTTCATGTTTCCCATTAAGCGTGAAGTCGCCGAAAAGTATGCGTGAGTGGGGTCACTTAGCGTCCCGATGGACATCGTCCATCGAAAACGCCGGGACGCAAACTGCAATGTATTCAGCACCTTCCGAGGAGGGGGTGCTGTACTGCACCCATGCCCCGCGCGGCGCGATGACCGCCTGACCGGCGCGCACGTCGAGCTGTCCATCCCGCGTCGTCACGCGCAACATGCCCGCGAGCACGAGCGTGTATTCGTCGAATTCCGGAGTCTGTCCGGGCTCGATCCATCCCGATGGACTGCGCATGCGCGCCACGCTGACTGACGGCGTTTCGGTCGCGACGCGCCCGATGAATTCCTCGATGCGTTTCGGTTTGTTTCCAGCCGCTTCGATCACGCGCGGCGTGTCGACGAGCTTGGCCATCAAAACGGGAGTATATGCTTCGCGCATGAAACGACTGATCATGCTCACGCTGCTGCTCATCGCCATCCCGATGGCGGCGCAAATCGAATCGAATCCATTCGCGAAGCCGAGCGCACTCCAATTCGAGGCGCCGGCGTTCAACAAGATCTCGGACGCCGACTATCAGCCTGCGATCGAAGAGGGCATGAAACGCGAGCTGGCGGAGATCGAAGCCATCGCGAACAGCACCGACCCGCCGACACTCGCCAACACAATCGAGGCGATGGAGCGCTCCGGCGCGCTGCTGCGGCGCGTGCAGCGCGTGTTCGGCGCCATGACGCAGGCCAACACGAATCCGACATTGCAGAAGATTCAAGCCGAAGAGGCGCCGAAGCTGTCCGCGCATCGCGATGCGATCTACCTCAATCCGAAACTCTTCGCGCGCGTGAAAGCGATCTACGATCAGCGCGCCAGTCTCAATCTCGATCCTGAATCGAAACAACTGGTCGAACGCTACCACCGCGATTTCGTGCGCGCGGGTGCGCTGCTCTCCGACGCCGACAAAGCGACGCTGACCGCGCTGAATAGTGAGCAGTCGAAGCTGACGACCGACTACCGCAAACGCGTGCTGGCAGCGACGAGCTCCGGCGCGCTCGCGCTCGATAACCGATCGGAGCTCGACGGCTTGCCGGACGCCGACATCGCTGCCGCTGCCGAGGCCGCCAAGAGCCGAAACCTCGCCGGAAAATTCGTGATCACACTCCAAAACACAACGCAGCAGCCGCCGCAGACGTACCTCAAGAATCGCGCGCTGCGCGAGCGGCTCTTCCACGCTTCCGCGGATCGCTGCAACGGCGGCCCGAGCGACACGCGCACGATCGTCGCCCGACTCGCCCAGATCCGCGCTCAACGCGCCAAGCTCCTCGGATATCCCAACTACGCCGCTTTCGGCCTCGACGATCAGATGGCGAAGACTCCCGACAACGCCATCAAGCTGATGACCGACATGGTTCCAGCCGCAACTCGGAAAGCCCGCGGCGAAGCGTCGAAGATGCAGCAACTGATCGACAAAGAAGGCGCCGGTTTCAAGCTGCAGCCGTGGGATTGGCAGTACTACGCCGAGCAGGTGCGCAAAGCCGAATACGACCTCGACGAATCACAGGTGCGTCCCTATTTCGAGCTCGATCGTGTTCTACGCGACGGCGTCTTCTTCGCGGCCAACAAGTTGTACGGCCTCACGTTCAAGGAGCGAAAGGACATTCCGGTCTATCAAGCCGACGTTCGGGTCTTCGATGTCTTCGATGCCGACGGAAAGCCGCTGGCGCTGTTCTACGGAGACTTCTTCACGCGCGACAACAAGAGCGGCGGCGCGTGGACCGGCAACTTCGTCGGACAGAGCCGGCTCCTCGGCACGCATCCGGTGGTGTACAACGTCGAGAATTTCACGAAGCCCGCGCCCGGCCAGCCGGCCCTGCTCAGCTTCAGCGACGTCACCACGATGTTCCACGAATTCGGCCACGCGCTGCACGGGATTTTTTCGACCGTGAAATATCCGACGCTGTCCGGCACGCCGCGCGATTTCGTCGAATTCCCATCGCAGTTCAACGAGCATTGGGCGCTCGAGCCGGCGGTGTTCGCGAATTACGCGAAGCACTATCAGACCGGCAAGCCGATGCCGGCCGACCTCGTCGACAAGATCAAGAAGTCGCGCACGTTCAATCAGGGATTCGCGACGACGGAGTACCTCGCGGCCGCGCTTCTCGACATGGCGTGGCACGCGCTGCCTGCCGATGCGCCGATGCAGGACGTGAACGGCTTCGAACCGGAGGCGCTCAAGCGTTACAGCATCGACATACCGGAGGTGCCGCCGAGGTATCGGACGACGTACTTCTCACACGTCTGGGGCGGCGGATATTCAGCGGGCTACTACGCGTATCTGTGGAGCGAAGTCCTCGATGACGACGCGTACTACTGGTTCCGCGAAAACGGCGGGATGACGCGCGCGAACGGCCAGCGCTTTCGCGAAATGATTCTCTCGCGCGGCGGCACGCAGGACCCGGCGGCGCTGTATCGGGCGTTCCGCGGCCGCGATCCGGTCGTGCAGCCGCTGCTCGAGCAGCGGGGACTCATTTCTGATTCGGCGAAACCACAATCAGATCGCTGAGCTCCGTCCCGGCGTGCGCGAGGAAGATCCTTCCGTTTGATGCGACGACGCCGTTCCGAGCGCCGGCATGCGTCGGCACTTCCACCTCGAGCGACAGCTTGCCCTTGCGATCGACTTTCGCGATCGTCAGCTTCGCCGCCTTCGCTGCGCCGACGTAAAGCATGTGCCCCGCCGGCGAGTAATCGATATCGTCGACGCCGTCGCCGGTGTCGATTGAAGAGAGGACCTGTCCGTTGTGTGCCGCATCGAGCACTTCCGCGCGCGCGCTGCAGGCGACGAAGAGAAATCCTGAGGTCTCATCGACGCGGAGGCCGTGCGGCCCTTCGCTGCCGCAGTTCGGATTCCACGTCGCGATCGTTCGGTGCGATCGAAGATCGATCGCCAGGGTTTTATCTTTGTCTTCCAGGTTCGTGTAGAACCGGGCGCGCTTCGCGTCGACTGCGAACCCTTCCGGATGCGTCGAGAATGCGCAGCGATTTGTCGCGCGGCGCAGTGACCCAAACCTCGTTCGTCAGCGCCGCGTACGCGAGGCCGTCGGGCATCGAATCGATCTCGCCGCAATTTCGCTTCGCCAGCGTCCGCGCGTCGAACGCGCAGATCTTGTTGTCGGCGCGATTTCCGATGTAGACCACACCCTTGCCGACGGCCGCGGAGGTCGGGCCCAAGGTGCGCTGGCCATTGCGAACCTGTACTTCCTTCGTCGCGAAGTCGCCGATTTTGGTCACCTTTCCGGTGGCTGCGTCGACGACATCGACAGCGCCGGTGTTGCCCGCCGGCGCCCAGACGAAGCCCGTGTGCGCGTCGTAAGCGAGGTAATCCATATAGATGCCGCCGGTCGCAGGGGCGGGCAGCGGAAGCATGTGGACGCTGTAGTCGGAGGCCAGGAGGAGGGCGAAAAAGACCTCTAGCAGTCGCATTCGCGGGATTCTAGACTACCTCCCCCATGCTGTTCGAAAAGACCCCGGCGGACGTCCGCGATCTGCTGCCGATTCCGATCAAGCAGCTCGGGCTCAAGCTCGAAGGATCACAGATCGAGCGCTTCGTCGAGCAGCTTTTCAAGGAGCTGGAGGCGAAAGGGCTGCAGCACTTTCGGCCTGCCTTTTATCTGACCAGCGAGTGGGGATGTCCGTCGGAGGAGCCGATCATCGGCGTCCCGTTCTATCTCGCCGATCCGCGCCTGGGCGCGATCGAGAGCGCGGTCAACGACATCGAAAACGAACGCGAGATCATGATGTACATGCGCCACGAAGCGGGCCACGCGTTCAACTACGCGTACGAGCTGTACAAGACCGACGAATGGCGCGAGACGTTCGGTCCGTTTCGCCGTCCGTATCGCGATCACTATCGCTTCGTACCGTTCTCGCGGAATTTCGTCCGTCACATTGCGGGCTGGTACGCACAGAAGCATCCCGACGAAGATTTCGCAGAGACCTTCGCGGTCTGGCTCACGCCGCGATCGAATTGGCGTGAGAAGTACAAGAACTGGCCGGCCATGAAGAAGCTCCGTTACGTCGATCGCGTGGCTCACGACCTCGGCGCGACGCCGCCTGCGCGTCCGATGGGCGAAAAAGACTTCACGGTCGAGGACATGAAGGAAACCATCGAGGAGTTCTATCGCGGTAACACTTCCGACGAATCGCAGGCGATCGCCGACCTGGCGCTGGATGTCGATCTCGACGACATTTTCCTTGCCGCCGACGACGTTCCCGAAGATCGCCGGCGCAAAGCGTCTGAAGTCGTCAGCGAGCATCGAAAGGAAATCGTCGACAAAGTCAGTTACTGGACGGGCGGACGCCGCTCGCTGGTCAAAACACTCCTCGAAGCGATCGCCCAGAAAGTCGACGAGCTCGCGCTGGTGGTCGACAAAAAGCGCGAGAGCGAGCAGATCGTCGAGCTCACCGTTTACGTCACGACGTTGATGACGAATTTCTTTTCGGCGCGCCACTTCCGGCATCGCGACGAGCGCGAATGACGCATTCGCGCACATTGTCGTAAAATATAACGATACAAATTTGTCGCCATGAAGATCGGCGTCCTGTATGAAGTGTGGGGTGAGACCGAGTCCTACCCGGGCGCGAAGGAAGTTGACGACGACACGACGCGGCGCCGCCGGCGCAGACGGCCGAAGTTAGACCGCGAAGAAGTCTTCGACGCGCTCACCAAACTCGGTCACGAGCCGTCGTACATCGAGCTCGATGGACGCGACGCGACGCTGTTCGCGCTCGCGAGAACCAAGGTCGATCTGGTCTTCAATCTTGCCGAGTCTTACGCCGGCGACGATACCAAGGATCTGAACATCCCCGCATTCATGGACCTGGTGGGCGTGAAGTACACCGGATCGGGACCGCATGGATTGCTGCTCGCGCAGGACAAGGCGCTCGCGAAAAAGATCGTCGAGTTCCACGGACTCAAGACGCCGTTCTCGGCGGTCTCGCATCGGGGCCGACTCGACTATTCCCACGACGTGAAGTTTCCGCTGATCGTGAAGCCGGTCTCGGAGGATGGATCGATCGGCATCGATGTCGGATCGGTGGTCGACTCGGTCAAGGAGCTGATGGAGCGCATCCATCATCTGCACGAAGAGCTGGACGTACCGATTCTGATCGAGGAGTACATCGAAGGCCGCGAAATCTACGCCGCCATCCTCGGCAACCGCCCACCCGAAGCCCTCCCGCTGGTCGAGCTCGACCTGTCGAAGCTTCCCGCCGACACACCGAGGATCGCCGGACGGGAAGTGAAATTCGACAAGGAGAGCGAAGAGTACAAGCTCACCAAGTCGGCACTCGCGAAAGATCTCGATGAGGAGACCGCCGAGAAGCTGCAGGAAGCGGCCAAGACAACCTACCGCGCGCTCAAGCTGCGCGACTACGGCCGCATCGACATGCGCCTCGCAAAAGACGGGACGATCTACGTTCTCGAAGCGAATCCGAATCCGTGGCTTTCGTCGCAGGCCGAGTTCGCGATGGCCGCGCGCGGAAGCGAGCGGACGTACAACGAGATGATCAAGAAGATCGTCGAGGTCGCGGCCGCGCGGTACGAGGACTAGTTCACCACAGAGCACACAGAGATCACAGGGAGACTCAGTGTGCTCTGTGCTCTGTGTGGTGAAATAATCCGTTCCATGCTCTTAGCTGCGTTAGTTACATTCACCGTCGGAACAGCAACGGCC
>QHVX01000171.1 GCA_003222375.1 Acidobacteriota bacterium | reverse complement strand
TGCTCCTTGGTCACCGCAAAAGTTCGCAGCAGCTTTGCATCCGGCATCGACCACACGCGCACCTGGCGATCGCGGCACAATCCTGCCGCGATTTTGGCGTTGCGAGGCATCATCAACGACGTGACCGGCGACGGCGTCGTTAGGCTGACCGACAGCGCGATGGCAAGCATCGCTCCGGTCACAGACGCTCCAGAACGATCTCGAAAGCCACCGACGCCAGAATCGATTTCGGATCCCCGCCGATCGACACCGGCCTGACCAGGTCGCGGCTGCCGATCAGCGGATCGCGCCGGAAGTTCTTGTCAGGATCGCCTTCGAAGACCGGATCGGTCGCGAAGTAAAGCTGCGTCGTCAGCGGCTTATGTCCCTCCGCGCTGGCGAGATAGTGGATGTGCTGGCAAACGCGCTGGGGATAGTGACCGGGCATGACCGAATCGAACGCGTACTTGCCCGAATCATCACATATTAATGTACTACGATATCGATAACCATTTATGTCATAGTGACCGAGATGGTCGGTCTGCCAGACCTCGACGGTCGCGTTCGGCACTCGCTGCCCGCGCGTGTCGAAGACCTGCCCCGACACCGTAAGGGGAAGGCCCGGATCTCCCGACACTCGCAACGTGCTTGTCCGAGGGGCGCGGCGCTTGTAAAACGGGCCGAGCTCGTTCCAGGGCGTCGGAATCCGCGATTTTTCCTTCTCTTCCCAGGCGGACAGAACCGTGGGCAATAAGATTGAGGCTGCAACAGTTAAGGACCCCAGCGCTGCGCATTTCGCGAGGATTTCACGCCTGCTCAGCGCGGATGTCATGGTGCGGCAGTCTACCGCACTTACCATCTGCTACACTCAGCCGGACCCACCGGGAGAGAGTGCCGCCGCGGCAGGATGTCACGTAAGCCACACTACGAAATCGATTCCGAGGAAGACGTCGGAGGCGCGGCGCCGCCACGAAATATGAACAATCACGAGCGAAGGATCGCCCTGTTCATCGACTTCGAGAACATCGCGATCGGCGTCACGGACGCCAAGTACAAGAAATTCGAAGTCGGACTCCTGCTCGAGCGCCTGCTCGAGAAAGGCAAGATCGTCGTCAAGCGCGCCTACTGCGATTGGGACAAGTTCCCCGATTCGAAGCGCGAGCTGCACGAGGCCGCCATCGAGCTGATCGAGATCCCCGGCCGGTCGTACTCCGGAAAAAACTCGGCCGACATTCGTATGGCCGTCGACGCCATGGACATGTGCTACTCGAAAGAGCACATCGACGTTTTCGTCGTCGCATCGGGCGATTCCGATTTCTCCCCGCTGGTCTCGAAGCTCAAAGAGAACGACAAGTACGTCATCGGAGTCGGCGTGAAGAATTCGTCGAGCGATCTGCTGATCGATAACTGCGACGAGTTCATCTTTTACGAGGACCTTGTCCGCGGCACGCAGAAAGCGCCTAACGTCGCATTCAAGGACAAGAAGCAGGCGGAAGTGTTCAAGCTGCTGATCGATTCGATCAAGGCGCTGATGCGCGAGAACAAGGAAATCCTGTGGGGCTCGATGGTCAAGCAGACCATGCAGCGCAAGAAGCCGACCTTCAACGAGGAGTATTACGGCTACAACACCTTCAGCGACCTGCTGGAAGACGCGCAGACCAACAACCTCATCCGCATCAAGAAGGACATCAAGTCGGGGTCGTACGTTATTACTGGTTTTGCACAACCGGTCGCGTAAGGGTTGTCGAGTTGTCGAGTTTTCGGGTTGTCTGACAACCTGATAACCCGACAACCTGACAACCCGTATAACCTGCGTGCTGTGGCAAACCCGCTAGTCGTCACCAACCTCGTCAAGTCCTTCAACGGGAGAAAGGCTCTCGACGGCGTCTCCCTCGACCTCCGTCAATCCGAAATCCTCGGCCTCCTCGGGCCTAACGGCGCGGGAAAGAGCACGCTGGTGCGCACGATCATGGGCCGCGTCACGCCGAATTCGGGCGAGGTCGCCATCTTCGGCCGCAGCGCTCCCGCCGGCGATAACGTGGCGCGAGAACAAGTCGGCGTCGTTCCGCAGGAGATCGCGCTCTATCCCCTTCTGACCGCGCGAGAGAACCTCATGGTGTTCGGCCGTTACCACGGGCTGCACGGCGACGCGCTCGACCACGCGATTCAGGAATCGCTGTCATGGGCCGGTCTTGCCGAGCGCGCCTTCGACGCGACGAAGCAACTGTCGGGCGGAATGAAGCGGCGCCTGAACATGGCCGCCGGTGTGATTCATAAGCCGAAGCTTCTGCTTCTCGACGAGCCGACGGTCGGAGTCGACCCGCAGTCGCGCGAACGGATCTATCAAATGATCGAGACACTCCGCGCGGGCGGCGTTTCGATGATCTACACCACCCACTACATGGAAGAGGCGGAGCGACTTTGCGACCGCATCGCGATCATCGATCACGGCCGCATCATCGCGTCCGGAACGAAGGACGAGCTGGTGCGCTCGACGATCGGCGATAAGCGCGAGATGGTGATGGTCGAGAAGGTGCCGTCGCTGGAAGCCGTCTTTCTGCACCTCACCGGAAGGGATCTTCGCGAATGATCGGCAATATCGTGCGCACCGGATGGATGAATCTGCGACGCGATCGCGCGGCGTGGATGCTCAGCTTCGTAGTGCCGATCGTTTTTTTCTCGATCTTCGCATCGATTTTCGGCGGACGACGCTCGTCGACGCCGCGCGTGACGGTGTTGATCGTGGACGAAGATCGCAGCGATCGATCGAAACGCCTGGTCAACGCGCTGCGTGCCGAGAGCGCACTGAAGGTGATCGACAAGGCAGATGCAGCATCTGCGGAAGCGGTCATCAAGAAAGGCGACGCAGCGGTTGCGCTCGTGATTCCGAAAGGATTCGGCACAACGCAAATTACTTTCGGGCCGGCTAAAGCCGGCGCTCCATCATTTCGCATGCTGCGCGATCCGTCCGACATGATCGCGCCGCAGGTCGTCAGCGGCATGCTGCAGAAAACGCTGTTCGTCGGAATGCCCGACATGATGATCACCGGCGGCATGGACGCGCTCGAAAAATTCGGTGGCCCGCTCACGCCACAGCAGCGCGAGAATCTTCAAAAGCAAGCCACCAATCTGAAGAATCTGCCCCGACAGAAGCAACAACAAGGTGATCTCGTAAAGCTCGACGTCACGGATGTCGTCGGCTCGAAGGACAATCCGATCATCGCCTTCTACGGCGCCGGTGTCGGCGTGATGTTTCTGCTTTTCACGGCATCCGGAGCGGGTGGCGCGCTGCTCGACGAAGTGGAGAGCGGCACACTCGACCGCATCCTCTCCACGCGCGTCTCGATGTCGAAGCTCCTCGCCGGAAAGCTCGTCTACCTCTGGAGCCTCGGCGTCGCACAACTGATCGTGATGTTCGTGTGGGGCGCGCTCGTGTTCCGTCTTCCGCTCATGAGTCATCTGGCAGGCTTCGCGATCATGACGTCGGTGACCGCGCTGACGTGCGCGACGTTCGGTCTGCTGCTGGCATCGGTGTCGCGCACCCGCGCGCAACTCAGCGCGATCTCAACGCTGGCTGTCCTCTCGATATCGGCACTTGGCGGCAGCATGTTCCCGCGATTTCTGATGTCGGAGAAGCTGCAGCGCGCGAGCCTCGTGTTGTTCAACTCGTGGGCGCTCGACGGATACATCAACGTCTTCTGGCGCGAGGCTCCGCTGTCGACGCTCGTCGCGCCCGTCGCGGTTTTGATCGGCTGGGCGGTCGTATTCTTCTTCATCGCGCGGCAACTGGCGCGGCGATGGGAGTTCGTGTAGCCCTTACAATGCGCGCGTGCCTTTGCAGAACCGCGCGCACTATCCCGTCCTCGTTCTCGGCACCGGCATTGCCGGCCTGACGACTGCCTTCTGCCTCGCCAGCGCAGGCATCAAGGTCCTTCTCGTCACGAAGACCGCCGACCCGAAAGACTGCAACACGTTTTGGGCGCAGGGCGGAATCATTTACGAAGGCGAAGGCGATTCGCCGGCAAAGTTGATTGCCGACGTGCTGCGCGCGGGAGCGGGACTCTCGAGTGAAGAGGCGGTCCGCTTTCTGGCCGTCGAAGGTCCGCGAGTCGTCCGCGAATTGCTTCTAAAGGAGATCAACGTCCCGTTCTCGACCAGCGAAGAGGGCGAGCTCGATCTGACGCAGGAAGGCGCGCATTCGATTCCGAGGATCATTCACGCCGGGGACGCGACAGGGAGGGCGATCGAGATCTCACTTCTCAATCGCGTAAAAAACGAGCCGAACATCACGCTTGCTACCGAGATCACCGCGATCGATCTGCTGACGACCCAACACCACCCGGCCGACATTCAAGTCCGCTACCGCCTCGACAACGAATGCGTCGGCGCGTATCTGCTCGACAATCGCACCAACGATGTCTACACGATCTTCGCGGACTACACGGTGCTCGCGACCGGCGGCGTGGGACAGATTTTTCTGCACACCACGAACACGCGAAGCTCGATCGGCGACGGCGTCGTGATGGCCCGCCGTGCCGGCGCGCGGATCATGAACGCCGAATACGTCCAGTTCCACCCGACCGCCCTGGCGGACAAGAAGGCGAATCATTTTCTGATCTCGGAAGCGCTGCGCGGAGAAGGCGCGAGGCTGCGCAACAAGCGCGGCGAATACTTCATGGAGAAATATTCGCCGCTCAAAGACCTGGCGCCGCGCGACATCGTCGCACGCGCGATCGTCGAGGAGATGACCACCAATAAAGAGGAGTTCGTCTTTCTCGATCTCGCGAATTTCTACAAAGGGCATCAGCCGGTCCGGGAGCGTTTTCCAAACATCGCGAAGGCCTGCGCCGAGATCGGAATCGACATCGCGCGCGATCCGATCCCCGTCGTCCCGGCTGCCCACTATTTCTGCGGCGGCGTGCTCGCCGACACG
>QHVX01000170.1:4891-9609 GCA_003222375.1 Acidobacteriota bacterium | reverse complement strand
TGCAAGCGACGAAACAAGATCCGCTGGAGTTCACGAAAATGGCGGGCGGCGGCAACGATTTCGTCGTCATCGACAACCGCGCGGGGCGGGTGGTGGATGCCGTCGAGCTGACCAGGAAGATTTGCACGGCGCACCTATCCGTGGGCGCTGACGGCCTCATCCTCATCGAGCCGTCACCAAAGGCCGATTTTCGGATGCGCTATTACAACAACGACGGCTCGGGCGGCGAGTTCTGCGCCAACGGGACGCGCTGCGCGGCCCGATTTGCCGTTCTCAACAACATCGCGCCGAAGAAGATGACGATCGATACCGATGTCGGACTGGTGGGGGCGGAGGTGGGGGAGGGGGTCGTCACGCTGTCGCTTCCGTCGCCGCACGGTTTTCGGGCCGAGCGGCCGCTGCGCGTGAACGACAACGTCGTGCGCGGAAGCTCGATCGTCATGGGCGTACCCCATTACGTCACGTTCGAAGGGGGCGATCTGTGGTTGCAGGACATCGCGCCGTTAGGCCGTGCGATCCGCTTTCATCCCGAATTGAAACCTGATCACGGCGCGAACGTGAATTTCGTCGTCGTTCGCGATGAACATGCGATCGAAGTGCGGACCTACGAGCGGGGCGTCGAAGCGGAGACGCTGTCATGCGGCTCGGGCGTCGTCGCGTCGGTCGCTACGGCGGCATTTTTCGGCAAGGTCACTTCTCCCGTTTCTGTGTTGACGCGCAGCGGCATCAGCCTGGAGGTGCGCTTTGCGCGCGACGGCAACGAGCTTCGCAACGTACAACTGACGGGAGACGCGCGCGTGATCTTCAGCGCGCAACTGACTCCCGAGACGATTGAAGGCTTCGATGCCGATTGGGCGCGTCACCCCCGCGGTCACGCAGTTGCGCGGTAGCGCGGTCGGGGAGTGGCTCGCCTTTGCGATCGTGATGGCGATCGCGAGTTACTTCGTCGCACCGGCCGCAACTCCGATCGATCGCGCGCTGCCGTTCGTCGTCGTCCTGATTTCGACGTGCGGCTTCATCGCCCAGCGATTTCCGGCCTTTTTCCAGATCGCGGCGCTGCTCTTGTTCGCACCGGCAATCTTCATCGCGGATGAACATACGCGGCTGCTCGCGTATGGGCTCGTCGCCGCGGCGGCATTCGCGTTTGCGCTGGCGATCGCAAATGTGGCACATGCTTCGGTTGCGTTAACGGTGATTGGCGTACTGCTGCTGCGGTGGATCCCGCTCTCGCAAGTGATCGTCTGGCGTGAGGTCATCGTCATGATCGGCGCGGTTGTGCTGGTGACGGTGGGCGGGCTGAAGCCCGCGCCGACACTCGCCATTGCGCTGTTGACGCCGATTTTTCCGGCGAAGATGTTGCTCTTCCCGTTTGTCGTCGCGATTCTCCTGCTCCTGCCGATTCCTCGACTCGCGATCGCCGCGGCGTTCGCCGTGTTTGGATATTATGCACGTTATTCTATAACAATATTATGCATTGTCTTGATCATTGCTGTTTTGTGGGATCAGCGTCACCTCTTGAACGTTCCGGCTTACGCTGCGGCGATCGCGCTCTTCGCGTTGTGGCCGTGGAGTGGAATCGTTGCGCGCGCGTTCCCGGCGATCTTGTTCGCGGAACCGCCGTCGCCAAAATCACAACCGGTTTGGGTAGCGCTTTCACGCGGAGAAACATTCACGATCGATGTTCCGCACAGCGCGACGGTCACGGCCAGCGGCGCCAATGCCGCATCGCTGCCGGCAGGCCGAATCGTGGGATGGATTGACGGTCGGGCCGCCGACGTCCCCGACTTTGGCTTCATGCGCCGCGAACACTTCTTCTCCTCGCGGAACCGCCCGCCCCGCACGCCCCTGGCCGACATCCACGACTACGGCGCCGCGTCCTGGCTGCACACCGCCGGACGCATTCGCGTTGCTGCGCCGGCAAACACGCTGCGCATTTCCGCCGCCCCCGACCTCCCGCCCCGGACGAAGCTGCAGATCGAAGCGGTCGAGTTCGAATGACGGTAATCCCGGCATTCCTCCTTCTCCGCGGCAACGCGCTGCGCCGCTGGTTGGCCATCGAATTCGGCGCGTGGATCTTGTTAGGCGCGCTGGCGCTGTTCGTCCATCCGTTTCAAATCCAGATCGATCCGTACCTCGCGGTGGTGACGTTCGGCGTCTGCGTCATTGCGGCATTCTTCGCATGCGTCGCGCTGGCCGATCCGCTCGACGTGCGGTGGAGCGCGAATCGCGCTGCGGTTGTCGCGGCGCTCTTTTACGCCGTCGCGATTCCGCTGATGCTGCGGACGCCGATCGACGGCGACGAGCCGTATTACCTGCTCGAGACCGAATCGATCGTGCACGATCGCGATCTCGATCTTTCGAACCAGTATCGCGACCTCCGCCACTCCGCCACCGGCCGCACAGACCTCGGACCGCAGCTCGGCGATCCGATTGGCCGACGCGGCGAGCAGTATTCGCGGCACGAACCATTCCTCGCGCTGCTGATGATTCCCGGCTATCTGATCGGAAGGCTTCCCGGCGCGATCGCCGTGATCGCGCTTTTTGGAGCGCTGCTGGCGCGATCGACAGTTCGACTGTTCGAGGATGAGGGGATTGCCGACGCGACCACCCGCGCAATTTTTCCGTTCATCGCGCTGGGTCCGCCGATCATCTTCTATGCAGCGCGGATCTGGCCCGAGGTGCCGGCGGCGTTCTGTTTTGTGGAGGCCATTCGAGGGATGCGGCAGCGACGTGCCGCGCGATGGATGCCGGCGCTCCTCGCGTTCGTCCTTCTCAAGCTGCGATTCCTGCTCGTCGCAGTCATCCTCGTCGTGCGCGCATTTCGCCGGCGATCGCACGCGGCGATCGCGATCGGAATTCTTGCGGTACCGGTCGCAATCGTTGCGTTCACGTCGGGCAACGTGCATCGATGGGCCGAGCTGATCCCCGGATCGCCGATGGCGATGTTGCGAGGCCTCTTCGGTCTGCTCCTCGATGGCGCGGCCGGCATTCTTTTTCAGGCGCCGATTTATGTCTTTGCGGTCATTGCACTGACGCGATGGCGCGCGATGCCGCCCGCCTTTCGACTTGGAATCAGCTCGTGCGCGCTGTATCTGCTTTATCTCGTACCGCGACTGGAGTGGCACGGCGGGTGGTCGCCGCCTCTGCGCTACATCGTCTTTCTGATCCCCATTCTCGGACTCGGCGCGGCAGCGTTGTGGGAACGCATCTCGTCGCAGGCGATCGTCGCGTGCGCGGCCTGGACAGTCGCACTCGTCGCGCACGGCATGGCGTATCCGTGGCGGCTCTTTCACATTCAGAATGGCGAGAACGTCGTGGGCGAGACGCTCTCTGCAATCTGGCACAGCGACTTCTCGCGGCTCTTTCCGAGCTTCATTCGACCGAACTTCGCCGCCGTCGTGGCATCAATTGCTACGATAATTGTTCTTATTATATCGTTACGTTTTCGAGCGGCCTGGCTTCTGCCCGTCATCATCGCGATCGCGTTTGTATTCGGAAGGCGCGCCGGCGACCGCATCGAGTTCGAGGACACGCACGTGATCCATCGCGGAGGCGGGCTCTATCCGCAGGAATTTCAAGTGCAGCGCTTCGCGTATCGCGGCGGCTGGATCGTCAAGCAGGGCGACTCGCTCAGCTTTCTTGCGCGCGCGGGTCCGTCGAAGCTTCAATACTCCGCCGGCGCGACTTCGATGATCCAGATCGGACGCGACGCGTATGTTCTCCCCGCGACTAGCGGCTATGGGGCGATCGAGGTGAACATCCCGCACACCGGACGCGTCGAGCTTCGCTGTCTCAGCGGAACGGCGAATCTCGATCGCATGGACCATGAGTGACGTCGACGTCATCGTGCTCGACGCGACCAGCGGCGGAGAGATGCTTCATGAGTGTCTCCGGTCGATTATCGGCGCGCGGGAGATCATCGTCTTCGACAACGGATCATCCACGCCGATTCGCATCGAAGGCGTTCGTGTGATTCGCAGCGACCAGAACATCGGCTTCGCGGCCGGCGTGAATGAAGCGTATCGGCACACGACGGCGCCTTACGTCGCGCTGGTCAACAACGACGTGGTGCTCGATCGCGATTGGATTGGCGTCACGACGAAAGCGCTCGATGCCGATCCGAAGCTGGCCGCCGTGCAGACGATCATTCGCCGCGATGTGAGGACGATCGACGGCGCGGGCATCGACGTCAGCGACGGAACCATTCGGCAGATCGGATATGGCCTTCCGATCGGCAGCGCGCTTCCGCAAGCGTGGGGCGTCTCCGCCACTGCGGCGCTCTATCGCCGCGCGGCGCTTGGCGAGCGCGTTTTCGATCCGCGATTTTTTGCGTATTACGAAGATGTCGAATTGTGCGCTCGCCTTCACGACGCCGGCTGGCGCACCGCTGTTCTTCCGGTCGATAAAGCCACCCACCGCGGATCCGCTTCCGTCTCGATCCTCGGCAAGCGCTCAAAACGTTTGCGGACGCGCAATCGCTACTTCGTGGCGCGGCTTCACCACGGCGTCGGACGAACTTCCGCACTGCTGATGGAGGATCTGAAGCTGTTGCTGCGGGGAAAGTCGAGCGTGCGCGGCATGATCGAGGGACTGTGTTCTCGGTTGTGATCGCAACGCCGGACGTCGTCGGTGAGCGCATGGCCGGTCCCGGCATCCGCGCCTGGCATCTCGCCGAGGAGTTGAAAAAACATTTTCCGACGAAGTTGATGGCGCGGGGC
>QHVX01000170.1:0-4865 GCA_003222375.1 Acidobacteriota bacterium | reverse complement strand
CGGTTTTCATCGCATGAAAAAAGTGCAGCGGATCGTCTATGACCTCTTCGATCCGATCCTGCTCGAGCTGCGCGAGATGTACGGACGCCGTCCGTCGCTGCGCCAGCGATTGCATTTCCTCGCCGAGCAGCTTCGCCTGCAGCGCGCGCTGTCGGAAGGCGATCTGTTCATCGTCGCGACGCCGCATCAGCGCGAGCTCTACCCGAACCGGGCGATCATCGAAGTGCCGTTCGGAACGGAAGTTTCGGACGTCCAGGAAACGCGAGAGAACTTGATCCTTTGGGGCGGCGGCACATGGGAGTGGCTCGATCCGCGCACCGCCGTCGATGCGGTCGTGAAGGTGAATCGCGAAGGCCTCGCGTGCCGCATGCTTTTCCTGGGTCGATCGCGGCCGAATCCGGCCCTGGCCGATCGCCGTCGCGAGAGCCGCTTCGACGCGTTGATCGCGGCCGGCCGGCCATACGTCACGGCCAACGCGGAGTGGGTGCCGTATCGCGATCGGTTAACATGGCTGCGACGAAGCAAAATCGCTATGATGCTCCACCGCTCGACAGCGGAAGCGCGCTATGCAATCCGGACACGTCTATTTGACGCCATTGGCGCAGCGACTCCGGTCATCGCATCCGCAGAAGGGTTTGCGGCCGAATTGGTGGCGGGGGAGGGATTGGGAATTGTCGTCCCTCCCGGCGACGTCGCCGCGGTTGCCGGTGCGATCAAAAAGCTCCTTGCCGACGACGCTTTTCACGCGACCTGCGTATCTAACCTCGAACGCATCCGTCCGCGGTTTGCGTGGCCGGTGGTCGTCCGGCCGCTCGTCGAAGCGTTGAAACGATGGCAATCGTAGAGATCAGCCCGGAGCGCGCGATACCGGTGGCGGCGCCGGAGCCGGAACTGTCGATTCTGATCGTGACCTGGAACAGTCAGCGCTGGATCGAGCGGTGTTTGCGATCGATTCCAGCGGCCTGTTCCGGGCTGGCCTACGAGACGATCCTCTACGACAACTCCTCGCACGACCGCACGTTGCAATTGCTCAACGACGACGTGCGGCTGATCGCATCGCAGCACAATGACGGCTTCGCGGGCGCCATCAATCGCGCGATCGGAGCGGCCCGCGGTCCGCTGGTTTTCCTTCTCAATCCCGATTGCGAGCTCGGGCCGCGGTCGCTGACGACGCTGGTCGAATTTCTGCGAACCCGTCCCGGCGTCTCGGCCGCCGCGCCGCTGCTGGCGGACGAGCGGGGCGACTCGCAGCGCGATTTTCAGATCCGGCGATTTCCGACGCTGGGGACCTTCGTCGCCGATTTGCTCGCGCTCGACAAAATCTGGCCGTCGAACCCAATCACGGCGTCGTACCGTTGCCGCGACCTCGATCTGACGCAGCCGCGCCCGGTCGATCAGCCCGCGGCGGCGGCGCTGCTGATGCGCCGCGAGGTCTTCGACGAAGTCGGACCGCTCGACGAGCAATTCTCGCCAGCGTGGTTTGAAGACGTCGATTACTGCAAGCGTCTGGCGGAGTCCGGAAAAGAAATCTGGATCGTGCCGGCTGCCCACGGGCAGCATTTCGGAGGAGCGAGCCTCGAGCACGTTCCGTTCGGACGCTTCATCGAGGTCTGGTATCGCAACATGTGGCGCTACGCGGGTAAGTGGTTCACGCCGATGCAGGCGGAGATGCTGCGATGGTCCATCATGCTCGGCATGGTCCTCCGCCTCCCCGCCGCACTCCTCGGCATCGCGCATCGTGACGTCGGCCGCCTGGTGGCGTTTGAAGCCTACATGGGAGTTCTGAAGAGAGCGTTCGAACGATGGGACGACGCGTCACCGTCGTCCTGATCACCTGGAACAGCGCTTCATATCTGCGCCGCTGCCTCGACGGCATCGCGCGCCAGACGCATCCCGACATCGAGTTCATCAACGTCGACAACGCATCCGCCGATCACTCGGCTGAGCGCGTGCGCGAGGCATTCCCGCACTGCCACCAGATCATCAACTCCGCGAACTGCGGATTCGCAGCCGCCGCCAATCAGGCGATTCGAATCGCGAGCGGCGATTTCGTCGCGTTCTGCAATCCCGATGCGTTCCTGACCCCGGAGTACCTGTCGCGCATCGTCGCGGCGTTCGATCAGGCCGGCGAAAAGTTTGGTGCCGCAACCGGAAAGCTGATGCGCGCCCGCGGCGCCGACATCGAGCCGACCGATGCCATCGATTCGATGGGCATTCGCATGACGCGAAGCGGGCGACATCTGGATATTCAGTTGTCGGTTGTCGGTTCTCAGTTCTCAGAAGTCTTTGGAGTATCGGGAGCAGCGGCCGTCTATCGCAAATCGTGTATAATTGATGTTACTATTAATAATGAATATTTCGATGAGGACTTTTTTGCGTACCGCGAAGATGCCGACGTCGCCTGGCGCGCCAGGCTGTTCGGATGGCGCGCCATGGTCGTGCCGGAGGCGATCGCATATCACGTCCGAACCGTGACGCCCGAGCGGCGTCGATCGTTGCCGCCCGAAATCAACATGCATTCGGTCAAAAATCGATTCCTTCTTCGATTGAAAAACGAAGGCGCTTATCTGGCGGTCCGCAATGCGCCATTCGAGCTCACGCGCGATCTGATGGTCATCACCGCCGCCCTGACGATCGAACACAGCTCGCTCCCTGCGCTCAAATGGCTTTGGCGCAATCGCCGCCGCATTCTCGAGAAACGCAGAGAAGTCCAAAAGCGGCGTCGCGTCTCCGATCGCCAGCTCGCGGAGTGGTTTCGTTGAAAATCGGCATCCTGGGGACGCGCGGCGTGCCGCCGCGCTATGGCGGATTCGAGACCTTCGCCGCCGAGCTGGGGACGCGCCTCGTCGCGCGCGGACACGAAGTCTCGGTTTATTGTCGCGCGCGCGGCGAGCGGACGTGGAACGGCGCCACAAGTATTTCGAGACGGTGAGCCACGCGGTGTTGTCGGCATTCGATGCACTGCGCCGCGGCTTCGACGTCATCCTGGTCTGCAACGCCGCAAACGCATTCGTCCTGCCACTTTTGCGCGCGGCACGGATCCCGGTCGCAATCAACGTCGACGGGATCGAGCGGCGTCGTCGCAAATGGAATCTGCTCGGCCGCACGGTCTACAGCATCGGCGAGTCGCTCTCGGCCTTTTTTGCCGATCGGATCGTCGCCGATGCGCAGGTCATCGCCGACTACTATCGCGAGCGGCACAGGACCGAGGCGATCGTGATTCCGTACGGCTCGGAGTTTCCCCAGGAGAGCGATACCGATGTGCTGCAGCGGCTGGGACTCACCGCTCGCAACTACATTCTCTATGTCAGCCGCTTCGAGCCGGAGAACAATCCGCTGGAAGTGGTGGAGGCGTACGAAAAGCTCGACAAGGCGCCCCCACTCATCATGGTCGGCGAAGGGTTGTACGCGAAGGACCTCGTGCGAAATTTGCGAAGGCACGAGAGCGAGTCCATCAAGTTCCCGGGCGCGCTCTATGGCGCCGATTACCGAACGCTACAGCGGAACGCGCTCCTCTATATTCAGGCGACAGAGGTGGGGGGGACGCACCCCGCGATGATCGAGGCGATGGGCTCCGGCGGGCTCGTGCTGGCGCACAATACCCCCGAGAATCGGGAAGTCGGAGGCGATGCGGTGCGTTATTTCGATCTCCGCCCGATCGAAAATCTATCAGGCACGGTTCGCGAATGCCTCGCCGGAACGGTCGATCTGGAGGAGTTGCGCAAGCGCGGAAGGGATCAAGCCGGCAGCCGATATCAATGGGAAGAGGTCACAAAGTCATACGAGAATCTATTTGCCGAGCTCGCCCGTTAGACGCTCGACAGACGGGCTCCGTATATCGTAAAGGCAGCGTTTTGAAGTACATTCGAATCGAAAGATTGAATGCTTAAGCAGAAGTGGCGGCTGATCGCGCGGATCGTCTACGGCGTCGACCTCGCTTTGACGTCGATTGCCTTCTTCGCCGCATTTTTCATTCGCGACCTGCTGCTGCCGATCTTCGCTCCCACACAGTTCCCGACCGGCCTCTTTCCGCTCCGGGAATACCTCAAGATTTATCCGGTGGTGCTGATCATCTGGTCGGTGCTGCTGTTCAGTTATCACAGCTATCACAGCCATCGCACGGTTCCGCTCCGGCGTGAAGTCTTCACGGTTTTTCGCGTCGTGGCGGTCGGCAACGTTCTCCTCGCGACGCTGGCGTTCCTGCTGCCGCTGCGACAGTTGTCGCGCGCGTGGTTCATCATCTTCGCCGGTCTTTCGGCGCTGCTGCTGGTCCTGGAAAAAATCGCGCTGCGCGTGATGGCGCGTTACGTTCGCGCCAAAGGACTCAACTATCGCACGGTGCTGATCGTCGGCACCGGGCGTCGCGCGATCGATGTCGCCAGCGTCGTCGAAGAGCACAAATACTGGGGCTACAAAATCCTGGGATTCGTGTCTGATGGCCACCGCCTGCCGAACGGGTGGGGACGCTATCGCGTTTATGGAACGGTTCCCGAGATTCGTACGCTGCTCGAGAAGGGCGAGTTTCCGGAGATCGTCGACGAGATCGTGTTTGCGGTCACGCGAAAGAAACTCGACGAGATGAAGCAGATCTTCCTCCTGTGCGAGGAGCTCGGCATTCGCGCGCGCGTCGCGATGAATTTCTTCGAGAACCGGCTGGCGCGCATCGAAGTCGAGGAGCTGGAAGGAATCCCGTTCCTGACATTCACGACCACGCCGTCGAACGAGACCCAGCTCGCCGCCAAGCGTCTGCTCGACGTCTGCGTCTCGCTGGGTTTGCTGGCGCTGTCGGCGCCGGTCATCGTGCTGGCCGCACTCGCGATCAAGATCACGTCGCCGGGCTCGGTCCTCTTCAAGCAGCAGCGCAT
>QHVX01000169.1 GCA_003222375.1 Acidobacteriota bacterium | reverse complement strand
ATTCGCCGTCCCACGCAGTGATCCCATCGGCGAGTTTTCAGGAACCGCTTCCAAGCGCACACGAATGCCTTTGGGATCGACCGTGGCGATGTAGCGAAGCACGGAACGATCGCGGCGCGCTTCCTGTGCGCGTTTCGCGAGGTCGGTGTCGAGCGCGGAGTCGTTGAGCCGCGTTGCCATCGGCTCGAGATCGATGTCCGCCAATTCGACGCGTAGTCCGAGTGTGCGGGCGAGGATCAGAGCCTTGCGCGCGACGTCCATTCCGGACAAATCGTCAAGCGGGTCGGGTTCGGTGTATCCCCGCACTTTCGCTTCGGTCACGGCCTCGGAAAACTTGCGGCCCTGTTCGAGTTCGGTGGTAATGAATCCGAGCGTTCCCGAGAAGCAGCCGATGATTTTTTCGACGCGATCGCCCGCCTCCTGAAGCTTCGCGAGCGTGTCGAGAACCGGCAGTCCCGCGCCTGCTGTCGCTTCGTATCGAATCGAGAGTCCGCGTTCGCTCGCGGTTTGAAACAGACGGTCATACTCGATCTGCGGAACCGCGAGCGGCTTTTTGTTGGCGAGCACGATGTGAAATCCGCGCTCCAGCGCCTCCTGCAACAGCGGCGCAGTTTCTTCCGAAGTCAGGTCGACGAGGATCGGACGATGCGACGGCAGCAGCCACAACTCTTCGCGCATCATCGCCTGCACCTGTTTGAGCGTCAGCGGCGACGACCGATCGAAAAGACGAGCGCCCGATGCTTTGTGGGCCGCCAGTTTTTGCAGCGACGCCGCCGAGAATCCCGATTCCTCGATCTTGATTCCGCTCCGATCGGCGATCGCGATCACTTTCAGATCGGCGCCGGCTTTCGCGCGCAGCGGCTCCTCCTGCGCCACGAGCTGCGCGACCAGAGCGCGACCGATCTGGCCGAATCCGAGGAGCGTGAGCTTCGATTCGCGGCCGGAGACGTCGGCGAGCGGGCGGATCTTGTCGAGCTGAAACTCGTTGTGCAGCGCGATCAGCGCGGGCGTGGCATCGCTTTCTGTCACGGCGATCGTGATGTTGAGCTCCGACGATCCCTGCGCGATCGCGACCACGTTGACCTTCCGGCCGCTGAGCGCCGAAAACGTGCGGGCCGCGATTCCAGGTCGTCCGCGCATGCCGAGTCCCACCACAGCGATCAGCGCGATGTGTTTCTCGGCATGAATGCGATCGATCAGCTTCATGCGACGCTCGGATTCGAACGCCGCCTGCAGCGCCTTGATGGCGTGGTCGGCTTCGCTGTCGGGAACGACGAAGCAGATGCTCGATTCGCTCAAAGCCTGGCTGATCATCGAGACGGAGTGTCCCGCTTGCGCGAGCGCGGTGAATGCGCGGCCGGCAACGCCCGGAACTCCGATCATGCCTTTACCTTCGATCGCGATCAGCGCCTGACGATGAATCGCTGCCAGCGCCTTCACGGGATACGCGCCCGGCTTCACGTCGGCCGCGATCCGCGTTCCGCTCGACTGCGGACGGAACGTGTTGCGCACGAAGAGCGGAATGCCGCGATCGACGAGCGGGATCATCGTGCGCGGATGCAGAACTTTCGCGCCATAGAACGCCAGCTCGGCCGCCTCGCGGTAATGCACTTCGCTCAGCAGCCGCGCGTTCGGAACGCTCTTCGGATCGGCGGTCATCAAGCCGTCGACTTCCTTCCACAGCGTGACGGATTTCGCGTTGAGGCTGCGCGCCACAATGGCCGCCGAGAAATCCGACCCTCCGCGGCCTAACGTGACCACTTCGTCATCCGGCCCGCTGGCGATGTAGCCGGGGACGACGACCACCTTTCCGTCCAGCTTCGCGGCCGCACGTTCGCATCTCCGAAAATTTGGCCAGAGACTGCCCAGGCGCCGCTCGGTGAAAATGAGGTCGGTGGCGTCGACATACTTCGCGCCGATGAACTCCGCGAAGATCCGCGCCACGAGACGTTCCCCGCGCGCGACGAGCGCATCGGCCGCGCGTGGAGTCAGTTCGTGCAGCACGGAAATGCTGTTGCACATCGACCGAAGATCGGCCGTCACTTTTTCGATTTCAGCGTCGAGACGCCGATCCTCCGGCATCAGTGAGGCGACCACTGCGCGATGCTTCACCGCAAATTGTTCCGCGGCGTACTCGTAGGCGATGCGATCGCCGCTCAGCGCCGCGCGCGAGGCGTCGAGCAGCAAATCGGTGATTCCCTGCATTGCCGAGACGATCACGACGACGCGCGCCGGCGCCGCCCGCACGTGTTCCGCGGCCACGCGCAGCGCTTCGGCATTGCCGACCGCCGCGCCGCCGAATTTGTAGACGTCGACCGATGGACGCACGACAGGAGCATACAATCTCGCGCCATGTGGACCAGCATTCGCGAGTTCAAAGACATCAAATACGAGCGGACGAAGGATGGCATCGCGAAGATCACCATCAATCGTCCGGAAGTGCGCAACGCCTTTCGGCCGCAGACGGTCAGCGAACTCAAGGAAGCCTTCGATCTCGCCCGCGATGACGGCGACATCGGCGTCGTGATTCTCACCGGCGAAGGCCCCGACGCGTTTTGCTCGGGAGGCGATCAACGCGTTCGCGGAAAAGCCGGCTATGTCGACTCGAAAGGAGTTCCGCGGCTCAACATTCTCGACGTTCAGAAACAGATTCGGAGCCTGCCCAAGCCGGTGGTCGCAATGGTCGCCGGCTACGCGGTCGGTGGCGGCCACGTTCTCCATGTTGTTTGCGATTTGACGATCGCCGCCGACAACGCGCGTTTCGGTCAGACCGGGCCGCGCGTCGGCTCCTTCGATGGCGGACTCGGATCGGCGTACCTCGCGCGCATCGTCGGTCAGAAAAAAGCGCGCGAGATCTGGTTTCTATGCCGGCAATACGATGCCAAGCAGGCGCTCGAAATGGGACTCGTCAACGCCGTCGTGCCGCTCACGAAGCTCGAAGAAGAGACGCTGAAGTGGTGCCGCGAGATGCTGGACCTTTCGCCGATGGCCCTGCGTTGTCTCAAGGCCGCCATGAACGCCGACTGCGACGGACAGATCGGCCTGCTCGAC
Source organism: Acidobacteriota bacterium (assembly GCA_003222375.1). Lineage (GTDB taxonomy): Bacteria > Acidobacteriota > Thermoanaerobaculia > Gp7-AA8 > Gp7-AA8 > Gp7-AA10. The sequence goes on along the minus strand of QHVX01000169.1, from coordinate 1,658 downwards.
TTCGCCGGCAACGCGACGCTCCTCTTCTACATGTCGGAAGAGGGGCAGGAGGGCCGCAACGCGTACGTCGAAAAGCGAAAGCCCGATTTCAAAAAGTTTCCGCGGCTTCCGTGAAGGCCTGGATCCTCGCGGCGCGGCCTAAAACACTTTCGGCGTCGATCGTGCCGGTGCTCGTCGGCACAGCGCTGGCGCAATTCGTCGATTGGGTCGCGTTCGGCTGCGCGCTGTTCGGCGCCATCTTCATTCAGATCGGAACGAATCTCGTCAACGACGCGCTCGACTTCAAGCGCGGCGCCGACACCGCCGATCGACTCGGACCATTGCGCGTGACACAAGCGGGCCTGTTGGGCGCAAAGACGGTGCTGATCGGCGCGATCGTCTGTTTCGTGATCGCGGCGCTGTGCGGCATCCCTTTGATCATGCGCGCGGGATGGCCACTCATCGTCATCGGCGCTGCATCGATTGTTGCTGCCTACGCGTACACCGGCGGGCCCTATCCGCTCGCCTACCACGGACTCGGCGAATTGTTTGTCCTGGTTTTTTTCGGATTCGTGGCTGTCGGCGGCTCGTACTATGTACAGCGATTGACGATTGATGGGCGCGCGATCGTCGCAGGCTTCGCGGTCGGTTGCCTGGCAGTCGCGTTGCTGGCGATCAACAACCTGCGCGATGTGAACAGCGATCGCTCGAGCAATAAGAAGACTCTGGCCGTTCGCTTTGGCGAAAAATTCGGACGATTCGAGATCGTATTTTGTGTGCTCGCGCCGTTTGTGGCCATTGCGGCCGTCAACTGGTATCCGCTCATTGCACTGCCACTGGCGGCCCTTGTGTTGCGATGTGTATGGCGAGCGAAAGGCGCTGAGCTCAATCGTTGTCTTGCCATGGCGGGCGCGCTGCAGTGGGCGTTCGGGATCCTCTTTGTCGTTGGAGCTCTGCTGTGATTTGGTATTGGCCGTATGCGCTGAGTGAAAAGCGGCGAGGCGCGCTGATTCGCGTCGGTAGCGGTTTCGCGGATGTGCATCCCTGGCCTGAGCTGGGCGACGCGCCACTGGAGACGCAGCTCGATCTGCTGCGCCGCGGCGAAACGACTCCGCTGACAAAACGCTCGCTCGAGCTCGCGAAGATCGACGGAGCCGCGCGCGGACGCGGCGTCAGCGTGTTCGACGGACTGCAAATTCCGCTGAGTCACTGGCCGGGAAGCGATGCGCCGCCGGAGTTCGACACCGCGAAACTGAAGGGCATCGATCGGATTCCCGATCGCGTTCGGCTGCGGATCGATTTCAATGCCCGGCTTCGCGCCGAAGAGTTTTTGATGCTGGCCGAAGGTCTACCCCTCGATCGAATCGATTTCATCGAAGATCCGTGTCCGTATGATGGCGCCACGTGGACTGCGCTTCGCGAGCAGACTCGAATGCGACTGGCCCTGGACCGTTTTCAGGCCGAGGAAGGTGTTGATGTTCTCGTGGTGAAGCCGGCAATCCAGGAAATGCCGCAGACTCAAAAGGAAATCGTGATCACGTCGTACATGGATCATCCGGTCGGCCAGTTCGGAGCGGCGTACGTGGCGGCAAAAAATGCGCGACGAGTCAGCCCGCGATGTGGTTTATTCACGCATGTGCTTTACCAGCGCAATGATTTCATCGAAATGATCCGCAGCG
>QHVX01000164.1:3363-8531 GCA_003222375.1 Acidobacteriota bacterium | reverse complement strand
CGAAGGCCGTCCGCGCGTACAAATATGCGCCGCCCGGTTCGCTGAAGTGACTGGCCGCCTCCGCGAAGCACAGCGCGAGGATGAAAACGGGGACCGCGAAGATCAGGGGAGCCCACAACGAAAATGCGCCGAGGAGCTTGAACGATTGGCTGGGGAGGAGGAAAACGCCGCTGCCGATGACGGCGTTGATGCACATGGCCACCAGGCCCCACAGGCCAACCGCGCGGATGAGTTTCTGTTCTCGCTCGACCATCAAAACCTGAATGCAGAACGCAGAACGCAGAATGAAGAATGAAGAATTTTCATCTTTGAAATCCTCGTCCCCGCAACGCTCGCCCGGGTAGAGCTGTCGTCATTTCGCCGTCGCGCAACACCGGCACTCCGTTCACGATGACGTCGATGACACCTTCGCTGAAATGGTGTGGGTCTTCGTACGTCGCCACGTCGCGAATTTTTTCGGGATCGAAGACGACGATGTCGGCCTTCATGCCCGGACGCAGTACGCCGCGGTCGGCGAGCTGCGCCCGATCGGCGGCTTGCGAGGTCATCTTGCGAACGGCTTCTTCGAGCGTGAAGAGTTTGACGTCGCGAACGTAACGTCCGAGCACGCGGGGGAATGTGCCGTAGGCGCGGGGATGCACTCCCGCCTGCGTCGCGCGCGCCTGCGGCGTCGGCGAGCCGGAATCGGATCCGATCGACACAAACGGCTGCTTCAGCGCGTACTGGACGTCATCTTCGTTCATCGAGAAATAGATCACGCTCGGCGACATCGGCGTATCGCTGAACAGCCGCATCAACGCCTCTTCGCTCGTCACACCCATCTCGCCGGCGATCTGCTCGATGAATTTTTTCTCGTACTGCGCCAGAGCCGGATTCGAAATTCGCGCCACGTAGATCCCGTGTTCGCGGCGCCGCGCAACTTCATCGCGCAGAGACGCCGCGATCTTCGCGCGCTGTTCCGGGTCGGCCAGGCGGCGCTTGAATTCCGAGTAGCCGCCTTCCAGCGCCCAATCGGGTGCCATCGTGCTCAACGACGTCGACGACGCGATGTACGGATAGACGTTCGCCGCGACGTCGATGCCTTCTGCTCGCGCCGTGTTGATGCGGTCGATGACGTGCGGCATGCGGCCCCAGTTCGCGGGACCGCTGACTTTCATGTGCCAGATGTTGATGGGGATGCGCGCTTCGCGGCCGATTTGAAATGCTTCGTCGAGCGCGGAGTCGATCTTCTCTCCCTCGTCGCGGATGTGGCTGAAATACACGCCGCCGTATTTCGCCGCGACTTTCGCCATGTTGACGATTTCATCGGTCGTCGAAAACATCGCCGGCAGGTAGATCAACGACGTCGAAATGCCGATGGCGCCTTCCCGCATGGCCTGATCGATGATCTTTTCCATCTCGCGCATCTCATCGGCGGTCGGCGGTCGGTTGACATTGCCGATCACGATCTCGCGCGGGTTCGATGCCCCCACGAACAGCGCGAAGTTGATGGCCGTCCCGTTCTTCTCGAGAGCGGTGAGGTAATCCGCGAAGCGCGGAAAGCGCGGCGCTTGTCCCGTCTCGCGATTCGCGATGGCCGGACCGGGCGACGTTCCCTCGCCGGTGACTTCGGTCGTGACGCCTTGCCGCACTTTCGGTTCGAGATGCGGGTCCATGAACACCGACATTTGCGATTGGCCGAGGAGATCGATGAAGCCGGGGGAGACGATGTTTTCGCGCGCGTCGAGGGTCGTCGTCGCGGAAGTGGAAGAAAGGTCGCCGATCGCGACGATCGTGTCGCCGCGGACGCCGATGTCGCCGCGATACCAGGGGGAGCCTGTGCCGTCGAGAATGCGGCCGTTGATGATTTTGAGATCGAGCGTGCGGTTTTGATTTGTTGTTGCGCAAGACGCGACGACGATCGCAGCAAACACGAGTGCCGCGTGCCGTAGTGCCGCGTGTAGGCCGCCTTTCCGCGGCACCCGGCACCTCGGCACGCGGCACCTTCTCTCGTTTTTCATCGCTGTCCCTTCACCAGATCTTCGAGTGTTTGCCGCTCACGGATGATTCGAGCCGATGGGCCGTCGACCATGATCTCAGGCGGCAGCAGCCGCGCGTTGTAATGTGAGGCCATCGAGAATCCGTACGCTCCGGCATCGCAGAACGCGATCAGATCGCCGACTTCGGTGTGATCGAGTTTTCGCGGAATCACGTTTCCCATTGCGTCGCGCGTGAAGACATCGCCCGACTCGCACAGGTTGCCCGCGACAACGTACTCCTCTTTGGTCTTGGCCTTGCGGGTGGCGTTGACGATGTGATGGTAGGCGCCGTATTTCGAGGGGCGCACGAGATGATTGAACCCGGTGTCGCAGCCGAGCCACCACAATCCGCCGCTGATCCGCTTTGCGGTCACGCGCGCAAGCAGGTAGCCCGATTGCGCGACGACGTAGCGTCCGGGCTCGAGAATGGCGGTCAGATCGCGGGCGCGCAGGAGGCGATCCGCGATGCGGGTGAGCTCGCGCCCGTAGTCGTCGATCGGAAATTCGGGATCGCCGGGACGATACGGAATCGAAATGCCGCCGCCGAAATTGACCCACCGCAGATTCGCAAAATCGGCGGAGAGCTCGAGAAGACGGCGCGCCGATTCGATGAGCGGCGCGAGATCGTCGATGCCCGATCCGATGTGCGCATGCAGCCCGACGACTTTTCGGCCGGAGTCCTCCACGATCATCCGCGCCTCGCGAACCTCGGCCAGATCGATGCCGAATTTCACGCCGCCGCCGGCGGTGACGACATCGGCGTGATGACCGGCGCCGACGTCGGTGTTGACGCGAAGCGCCATCGGATTCTGCAGCTCGAGCGTCAGAGCCCGGTCGATCTCGGAGATCGAGTTGACGTTGACCACGATGCGCGCGTCGCCGACGGCGCGAAGATCCTCATCCGAGACGTTGGAACATGTGAACCAGATTTCGTCGGCCGTGAAACCGGCCCGGCGCGCGATGTAAATTTCGCCGGGCGAGACGCAATCGCATCCGAAGCCGTTGCTGCGAATGCGATCGAGGATCGCCAGCGCGCCGTTGGCCTTCATCGCGTAGAACGGACGAAAGGGGAGAGCGCTGAAAGCTTTTTTGACGCGCTCGATCTGTCGTCGGATGATGGCGGCGTCGTAAACGTAAAGTGGAGTTCCGTATTTCTCTGCCAGATCCTCTGCGCTCCGCTCGCCGACGTTGAGCATGGAGCGCGGATTATAGGTTGTCGAGTTGTCAGGTTGTCAGGCTGTCAGGTGCGACAACTTGACAACCCGATAACCCGACAACCGGCTAAAATTAATCATGCAGCAATACCTCCAACTCGTCCGCCACATCCTCGATCACGGCACAAAGAAATCGGATCGCACCGGCACCGGCACGCGGAGTATCTTCGGTTACCAATTGCGGTTCGATCTGAACACCGGATTTCCGCTGGTGACCACCAAGAAGGTGCATCTGCGATCGATCATCTACGAGCTGCTGTGGTTTCTGCGAGGGGAGACCAACGTGCGATGGCTGCACGAAAACAACGTCACGATCTGGGACGAATGGGCGGACGCGAACGGCGAGCTCGGTCCGGTGTACGGCTATCAGTGGCGGTCGTGGACGGCTCCAGATGGTCAACATGTTGACCAAATGTCGCAGGTGATCGATCAGATCCGACGCAATCCCGACTCACGCCGCTTGATCGTGAGCGCGTGGAACGTGGCCGACATCGACAAGATGGCGCTCGCGCCCTGCCACGCCTTCATCCAGTTCTGGGTCGGGGACGGGCGGCTGTCGTGTCAAATGTACCAGCGCAGCGCCGACGTCTTCCTGGGTCTTCCCTTCAACATCGCGTCGTACGCGCTCCTGACGATGATGGTCGCCCAGGTCTGCGATCTTCGTCCCGGAGAATTGATCCTGTCGCTCGGCGACACGCATCTGTATTTGAACCATCTCGAGCAGGCGAACTTGCAACTGACACGCGATCCGCGGCCGCTGCCGGCGATGACTCTGAATCCTGATGTGAAGTCGGTCTTCGATTTCAGGTTCGGCGACTTCACGCTCGAGAATTACGATCCCCACCCGGCCATCAAAGCTCCGATCGCTGTATGACGCTGTCGATCATCGCCATCCTTTCCGACAACAACGTCATCGGCCGCAACAACCGTCTGCCGTTTCGGCAATCGAACGATCTGAAGCGATTCAAAACGCTGACGATGGGCCATCACCTGCTGATGGGCCGGAAGACGTACGAGTCGCTCGAATATCCGCTTCCCGGCCGCACGGTCGTGGTGATCACGCGCGATCGCGAGTTCCATCCCGACGGCATCCTCACCGCGCCGTCGATCGAGCGGGCCATCGATTTGGCGCGCCTCGACGACGAGCCGTTCATCGCAGGCGGCGCGCAGATCTACGAACAGTCGCTGCACCGCGCCGATCGGATGTATCTCACGCGCGTGCATGCCGAAATCGAAGGCGACGCGTTCTTCCCGGAGTTCGACGATGTCACCGAGTGGAATCTCGTCTACGTCGAGCATCTCGAAGCCGATCAGAAGAATCAGTATCCGTATTCTTTTCTGACGTACGAGCGCGCGGGCAAACTAGCTTAGCGCCGCGGTTCGGGGCCGGGCGGGAACGACGGCACGGCGCAGCGAATCTCGGCGGCACCGGGACGCACATCAAATTCGACCGGTGCGTACTGCGGCGGTTCCAGCGGAAACTGGTTGTTGCTGAGATTCGTGTCTTCGGCGTGCTGTCCCTGGCCGATCTGCTCGGTCAGGTAGGCGCGCAGGAGATATTTGCCTGACCGCACTCTTCGATCTCCGGCCTTGCCGGGGTAGGCGACTTCGAACCACGCGACGCGCTTCATCGTCGATCGCCCGGGCCAAGGCGCGACGGTGGTCGTCGTCTCACAGGCGAGCGATCCATCGGGGGCGAATGCGCGAAGGAGCAATTTGTAGGGATGTGTCCCGGCGAGATCGGCAGTGTTGATCACGACTGCGAACTGCCGTTCGACTCCCGCCATGCTCTTGTCGGGCATGGCGCCCGGCGCGGGCCAGAAGTAGACCGAATAGTCGACCGGCGGAGGTGGGGCTGCAGCGAGAAGAACGGCCATCGCCAGAACTCGCATCAGCATCTCAGTTCCCGCGCAAGGAAGAACGTTACATCGCTAAT
>QHVX01000164.1:0-3346 GCA_003222375.1 Acidobacteriota bacterium | reverse complement strand
CTTCTTCTCACGCCCATGACCCACGGGACGGCGGTCTTCGGAATCGCGAGGAGAAAGTAGACCGGACCTGCGAACTGGATCGCGGTGTAGGCGAGGATGATCGAGAGCATGCCGAAGGCGCCGGTGAATAGAAAATCGTAGATGCTTTCGCGCGTGTCGAGGCGCTCCACGGCGTTGAGGTCGAGCGCGACGGCCTGGCGCTCGGCGTGCCAGTACATCGCGGCCAGCAGCCAGTTCACCGCGGCGAAACCGGCGCCGTAGATTGTGAATAGCGTTCGAGCCTGATCAATGCGCATGGTAACCGCGTGACCGTAGATCCGCTGGGCCATCAGAACGAACATGAACTTCAACGGATAGACGTAGAACAGGATGAGAAACAACAGCGTGATGTTGAGCGCCATCGTCGTCTTGTCCTGCAGTCCGTACCGTCTGAAGAATTCGTGGTGCGCCAGCCACAGCCCGATGAAAATCAGAAAGCAAAATGCGAAGGGAAGGACGCCGCGTACGGTCTCGATCAGCGCGTCGTACGTCTTGGGCACCTCGAGTGAGACCACGATCAGCGAGAGCGCAAAGCCGAAGATCACATCGCTGAACGCCTCGAGCCGCGACACCTCGTGCGAGCGATATCGGAACGGCATCTTGTGCGCCATGGCGTCGATTCTAATCGTGCTAATCTCCGCGCGCATGATCGTGCGCGCCTACGAGGGAAAAGAGCCGCGTTTCGGCGCCCGCGTTTTCGTGGCGGAGACCGCCGCGGTGATCGGCGACGTCGAGCTGGGCGACGACTGCTCGATCTGGTACAGCGCTGTCGTGCGCGCCGATGTCCACTCGATCCGCATCGGCGCCCGATCGAACATCCAGGACAATTGCACGCTGCACGTCACGCAAGCGACGCATCCGGTTCGGATCGCGGAAGAGGTGACGATCGGACACGGCGCGGTGGTGCACGGCTGCACGATCGAACGCCGCGCACTGATCGGAATGGGATCGCGAGTCCTGGACGGCGCCGTCGTGGGCGAGCTGGCGCTGGTCGGTGCCGGAGCTCTCGTTCCCGAAGGCATGAGCGTGCCGCCGCGAACGCTGGTCGTCGGCGTGCCGGCGCGAGTCAAACGCCCGCTCACCGGCGACGAGATCGTGCATCTCGAGCAGTCGTGGAAGAACTACGTCGGGTACAAGGAGAAGTATTTGAAAGGATGAAGGCAGAAAGCAGAAGGCAGAAGGATGAACGACACCTTCTGCCTTCTGCTTTCTGCCTTCTGCCTTCATGATCATGGATCGCACACCTGCCGGAACGCTCCGCAAAGAACACGTTGGCCGCCAGATTTCCCTCGCCGGTTGGGTGCAGAAACACCGCGATTTCGGCGATCTGGTCTTCATCGACCTTCGCGATCGCAGCGGCCTCTGTCAGGTCGTGATCGACAAGGCGCGCGGAGCCGGCGAGCCATTGCTGTCGGCCGCGAAGCAGGTCCGATCCGAATTCGTCGTACGCATCGCCGGCGATGTGATCGCACGGGCGGAAGACTCACGCAATCCCAAGCTGCCGACCGGCGACGTCGAAGTGCTGGCACGCAGCATCGAGATTTTGAATACTTCGGAGACGCCGCCATTTCCAATCGAAGATGAAACCGATGCCGCCGAGGAGCTGCGGCTGAAGTATCGGTATCTGGATTTGCGGCGGCCATCGCTGGCGCGCAACATCGCCCTTCGCGACCAGGTGGCGTTCGGCGCCCGCGATTACATGCATCGGCAGGGATTCCTCGAAATCGAGACGCCGATGTTGACGCGTTCGACTCCCGAGGGCGCGCGCGACTACCTCGTGCCCAGCCGCATCCATCACGGCATGTTCTACGCCCTGCCGCAGTCGCCGCAGATCTTCAAGCAGTTACTGATGGTCTCCGGGATGGAACGCTACTACCAGATCGTGCGCTGCTTCCGCGACGAGGACCTGCGCCGCGACCGGCAGCCGGAATTCACGCAGATCGACATCGAGAGCTCCTTCATTGATGAAGAATTTGTGTACCAATTAATAGAAGGACTTTTCGCATATATTTTTCCACTGGCCAATATCCCGGCCGCCACGCCATTTCCGCGCCTGAGGTGGCAGGAGGCCATGGATCGATTCGGCAGTGACCGTCCCGATACGCGGTTCGCGATGGAGCTGATCGATATCAGGAATGTTGCGCAGTCGATCGAGTTTCCGGCATTCCGCGAAGCACAAAGCGTGCGGGCGATCGTGGTACCGGGCGGCGCGTCGCTCTCACGAAAGAGAATCGATGATCTGACCGAAGAGGCGAAGAAGCTCGGCGCCGGAGGCTTGATCTGGATCAAGTTCGACGCGCAGCGCGGCTCGTCGATCAAGAAGTTCCTGACCGATGCTTCCTTCGACGTGCTCCGCAACGCGCTTCGTGCAAACGAGGGCGATCTCGCGCTGATCGTTGCCGGCAAAACCACCGTCGTCTGGGATGTCCTCGGAAGCCTTCGCGTGCGCGTGGCGCGCGAGCAGGAGATGATCAAACCGGAGACGTGGAACTTTCTATGGGTCGTCGATTTCCCTCTCTTCGAGTGGGACGAGGAGACCAAGCGCTACTTCGCGCGGCATCATCCGTTCACGTCGCCGAAAATGTCGGACGTCGACAAGCTGGAGAGCGATCCCGGCGGCACGCTGGCGCGCGCCTACGACGTCGTGCTCAACGGCCTCGAGCTTGGCGGCGGATCGATTCGCATCAACCGTCCCGAAATCCAGTCGCGAATGTTTCGCGCGCTCGGCATTGGAGAAGCGGAGGCGAAGGAGCGGTTCGGTTTTGCGGCGACTCGCTTCGCGATGTCATCGCCTTCCCCAAAACGGCGCGCGCGCAGGACCTGATGAGCGAAGCGCCCTCGCACGTCGAGGCCAAGCAGTTGGACGAGCTGGGAATTCGGCTGAAGTGAATCCCTTCATCACGATTCAGAACTACCCGGTCTACGTCGGACCAGGCTTGCTCGATTCCGTCGGCAAGCTCGTTTCGCCGCGCGGGAAAGTCTTCGTGATCACCTCGCGAGCGCTAACGAAATTTGGCGTGAGCGTCGCGACCTCGTTCAATCCGTCGGCGGAGATCGTGACGATCGAAGAAGGGGAGGCGAATAAGACGCTCGCCACCGCGAACGCGATCGTCACTCAGCTTCTCGATCGCGGGGCGAAACGGGATTCAATGGCAGTCGTTGTCGGCGGAGGGATGCTCGGCGATACCGGCGGCTTCGCAGCCTCGATCTTCCTGCGGGGAATCGACCTTGTGCATGTGCCGACGACGTTGCTTGCACAAGTCGACAGCTCGATCGGCGGAAAAGTCGCCGTCAACCACGCGCTCGG
>QHVX01000151.1 GCA_003222375.1 Acidobacteriota bacterium | reverse complement strand
AGATGGGAATCGCGACGTTCGATGCATCTTCAGGCGGTTTGGGCGGCTGCCCTTACGCTCCTGGCGCGTCCGGAAACCTGGCCACCGAAGACCTCGTGTACATGCTCGATCACATGGGGATCGAAACGGGCGTCAATCTCGATCGACTGGTGGCCGCCTCGACCCAAGTTAGTCAATATATTGACCATCCGCTGCCGGGCCGCTACCTGCAGGCATGCACCCGCGGCGCGCTGAAGTTCGCCACGAAGACGACCGCGCTACAATAAATCGTGCGTGAGCCGCGCTGGGAGGGTGGTTGGTATGTGGTTCCGTGGCAAGTCATCTTCCGCGACATCGACACTTTCGGCCACGTCAACAACGCCGTCTATCTCACCTACTTCGAACTTGCGCGCACGAGCATGTGGCTCGCGCTGACCGGCGGCTCCGGTTCGAAAGACGTCGGCTTCATCGTGGCCCGCACCGAGTGTGATTTTCGTCACCAGCTCGAAATGGAGCCGATCGAAATTCGTGTACGAATCGGTGACATGCGGACAACTTCCTTCGACACTTTGTACGAGATCTGGTCTGACCGCGGCCGGCAACTTGCTGCAACTGGACGAGTTGTGGTCGTACTATTCGATTGGGGCAAGAACCATAAGACCCCCATCACAGACGAATTGCGGCAGAAGGTGCGAATGTTTCAGAAGGTGGCGGAGTGAAGAGATGCAGCAATCAGCGCGTGTTCTGACACATCCCGCTTTTGCGCGGCAGCGTTTCCGCGAGATCACCGGCCGGCCCGATCCGGCACTCGATCTCGTCGAAGCGTCGCTGGTCATTGCGCTCGAGGACGAACCGGGAATCGACATCGATCGCTATCTCGATCGGGTGAATGCCTGGAGTGACGCCGTTCGCGAGCGTCTGGAAGGTTCGCGGCACATCGAGCGCATCGTCGATTCGATCAACAAGCTTCTGTTCGAAGAAGAGGGCTTCCACGGCGAGGACGAGGATTACTACGATCCTCGCAGCGCGCTGCTCCATGCGACGCTCGACACGCATGCCGGACTGCCGATCACGCTGTCGATTCTGTACATCGAAATTTCGCGACGCGTCGGCGTGGACGTGTCCGGCGTTTCGCTGCCGGGAAGATTTCTGGTCAAGTTCAGCGGCGAGTTCGGTCAACTGGTGATCGATCCGTTCGATGGCGGCCGCGTGTTGTCGACGGTCGAGCTGCAAAAACTTCTCGACGACGTTTACGGCGGCGGCGTGCGCCTGCGCGAGCATCACCTCCGCGCGTTCACGTCAAAAGAAATTCTGGCGCGCGAGCTCGCGCATCTGAAATCGGCATACCTCGCGCGGCACGATCTTCCGCGCGCGGCGGCATCGATCGATCGGCTGTTGATCCTCGACGCCAACGATCCCTACGAGCTGCATGATCGCGCCACGATCGCGGTGCAATTGCACGCCTATCAGGAAGCCATCGAATGCTTCGAACGCTACCTCGCACTCAAGCCGCACGCCGGTGATCTCGCGCGCGTGCGCGAGCAGATTGCGTATCTTCGCGCGTGGCTCGAGCAGAACTGACGTTCTGGTAGAGTTTCACCCGTGATCACGGGGTTCAACACCGACATCAAGCACAGGGACAAGGTCTATCACATTCAGACCGAAGACAAAGGTCTGCAGAACCCCTACATCGAGAGCCTGGTCTACGTCGGCGGCGAGATTCTGGCGTCGAAGAAAACCTCGTATGCCGAGCAAGCCAAGACCGGCGTCGACGAAAAATGGATCGGCAGCCTCATGGAACAGCAGCACCGCACCATGATCGCGGCCATCAAGCGCGGACGATTCGATACTCCGGCTGATGCGACCCAAGTCGGCAATCTGCCGGGCGGAGGGAAGACGGTCGAAGTCCCACATGACATCGATATCGACGACGACAAGACCCTCGATCAAGTCATCATCGATTACCTGGCCTCGGAAGCCGAAGTCGAACACCTCGAGCTATCGCTGCTCAACACCGCCGATTTCTTCGCTGGATCGCCGGTCGAAGTGCGCGTCGCAGCGAAGAAGAGTCTGTCGCAGCAGCCGATTCCAGCGGCGGCGATCGAGGTCAAGGTCATTTCGACCGTCGATCAACCGCGCGTCATCTTCAAAGGCAAGACCGCTGCAGACGGAACGGCGGTGATCCGCTGCAACGTGCCGGCGTTCAGCGAAGGCACGGCCGCGATCATCATCTCGGCACAGAGTCCTATCGGTAATGATGAGATCAAGCAGTTGGTGAAGAGGAAAAAGTAGCGCTGGCGCCCCACCTGCATAACGCCAAAACGCAATGCCGCGCAGTCGCTTTGCCCAATCCATTCTGCTGATCGCCGGCCTGGCGGTCGTCACCTACCTGATGATCAGCCTCTATCTGCCGTCATCGCGATGGCTGATCTTCGGTATCGACAAGCGTTCGGGACGTGTGCGCATTGCCGAACAGCGCGTGACGTACCTGCCGCCCTATCAGTTCTTCCGGCTGAAATTTGAAAAGCGCGAAGGGTACGCGCAACGCGATGGAATGACTCGCATCACCTCGCAAGAGGGCGTGCCGGTAACCATCAGGTATCGATTGCGTTTCGGCATCACCGGCGATCGCATTCCCGACCCGCGGCGGGTGGTCGAACAGGATTGGAATGCCTGGATCGGCGCGCGTGTGGGCGAGGCGGTTTCGGCGGTCACATCGCAGATCCCCATCGAGGATCTGCTTTCGCCGACTTCGCGCTTCAGCGCCCAGCGCAACGTCTTAAGGCAGACCGTCGCGCGCCATCTCGCGCAGAGCGGTCTCAAAGTCACGGCGTTCGAGATCGCGCGGATGGAGGTCGACCGCGACGCGCTGTTGAAGGTCAAGCGGGCCGAGTTGCGTCGCGATTCGCGGAGCGTGCCGGCGCGCGTCGCAATCTTCGCGCTCGACGGCGCCGATTGGGAACTTCTCGAGGAGCTCGCAAACGACGGCCGCATTCCCAACATCAAAGCCTTGACGCAAGGCGGCGTCTCGGCGTCGCTGCAGACAATTCAGCCGACTGTTTCATCGATGCTTTGGACGACGGTCGCAACCGGCCTTCAGCCAGACCGTCATGGTGTGATCGATTTCACCGATTGGACGCGGCACGTGCCGGTTGACTCGTACTCGCGACACGCGCCGACGTTGTGGGACATCGCTGACGCATTCAGCCGCCAGTCGCTGGTCACGAGTTGGTGGACGGCGTGGCCTCCGTCGGCGCGCAATTCGATTTTCTTCGACGAGCCGCTGGAAATCGTACCGAACGCCGTTTATCCCGACACTGTCGCGCCGCGTGCGCAGTCGCTGCTCGTTCCTGCTGCCACCGTCGAATACAACCAGGTGCGCCGCTTCATCAACATCCTTCCCAACGAATGGGATCGCCAGTCGCATGCGGACAGAGATCCGGTGAGCGTCTTCCGCAACGTGCTCGCGAAAACGTGGACCGATCACCGCGTTGCGATCAATCTGTACAACGACGAGCGGCAGCGCGGGCGCGATCCGCTGCTGCTGATGGTTTCGTACGAAGGGACCGACGCCGTCAATCATCTCTTCGCGCCGTTTCATCCTCCGTATCGCGACGGTGTCAGTCAGGACGGATATCGAAAGTTCTGGCCGGCGGTAGCGAACTACTACTCGGAAGTGGATCGCCTCATCGGCGAATGGACGAATGTTCTGCCGAGGGACACGACGGTCATCATCATGTCGGCGTATGGGTTCCAGTGGGGAAAGGATCGACCCGACGAACCGCCAAAAGGTGGAGCGACATTGTCCGATCATCGCAACCCCGGCGTCTTCATCGCCTACGGTCCGCACGTTGCGCCGTCACGCGGGACTCACGCGATTTCGATCTACGACGTCGCGCCGACGGTGCTGACTCTTCTCGGGCTGCCCCAATCGACGGAGATGCCGGGCAAACCGGCAACCTGGATGTTCCGCGATCTCGCGCCGATTACATCGGTTCGAGTGGTGAGCTATTCGGAGCTCGTCACTGACCGGCCGATCAGCACGTCTGCGCATCTCGATCCGCAGCGCTACCAGCGCGGATTGCAGGCGATCGGTCACATGAACGATCCGACGCGAGCCATGGCCTCGCTCATGGAGGATCAAGCGGCGACTCCGCAGGCGAAGCCGATCAAGCCCGAACGATGGGGGGCCTACGCGTACTACAACAACCTCGGCGTCGATCTGCGCTCGAAGGGAAAGCTGAAGGACGCCAGTGACGCTTTCGAACAGGCGGTCGAGCTCAATCCAGCCAGACCGGTGCCGTATCTCAATCTCGCCATGGCGCTCTTCGACCGGCAGGCGTACAGCGATGCCAACGATGTCTTCTTTCAGGCAGTACAGAAGGGACTGCCGAACCCCGAGAGTTACTTCGTCGATTTCGCCGCGCTGTATCGCGAGCGCAATATGCCTTCGCGGGCGATTGAGATTCTCGAGAAGGGGAAGGAGCTTTTCCCGCAGTCGTATCTCATCGCGGCGAACCTCGGATCGGCGCTGGTGGATGCGAACCGCTACACCGAAGGCGTGCCGGAGCTGGAAAGGGCGCTGGGGCTGCAACCTTCGTCGACTACCGTGCTCAACAATCTGGGGCTCTTTTACTCGAAGAAAAAGGATTACGCGCGGGCGCTGGACTACTGGAACCGCTCGCTTTCGATCGAGGCGCA
>QHVX01000147.1 GCA_003222375.1 Acidobacteriota bacterium | reverse complement strand
TCGCTCATCGTCCGCGAAACTCCGGCTTCCGTTTCTCCAGAAAGGCACGCATCCCTTCTTTCTGATCGGTGGTCGAGAAGAGTAGCTGGAAGGCCTTCCGCTCCAGGATCATGGCGGCTTCCAGCGAGGCATCCTGTCCCGCCAGCGTAACTTCCTTGATCTGCATGACGGCCAATGGCGGCATCGATACGATCGTTTTCGCGATGCGGAGCGCGGTCTGGAAGACTTCCGCGTCGGCGACCACTTCGCTCACCAGCCCCATCGCCAGAGCATCGCGGGCGGTCACCGGCTCTCCGGTCAGCAGCATCCGCATGGCTCGGAACTTTCCGACCGCGCGAGTCAGGCGCTGCGTGCCGCCGGCGCCCGGCATGATTCCGATGCGCACTTCCGGCTGCCCGAAGCTCGCTCCCTCGCCGGCGACGATGATGTCGGCGTGCATGGCGAGCTCGCATCCGCCGCCTAACGCGTAACCGTTGACGGCAGCGATCACCGGCTTGGGACACGATGCGATCGGCTTCCAGAGATCGCGTCGGGCCATGACCTCGATCGGCGTCCGATCGACCATGTCGCGGATGTCGGCACCGGCGGCGAAGACCTTGTCACCGCCGGTCAAGATGATGCAACGCGTGTCCGCGTCGTTCCCGAGATCCGTAAAGTGTTTAGCGAGCAGGTCCCGCACAGTCAGATTGAGTGCGTTGCGGACTTCCGGCCGGTTCAGGCGCACCACCGCGATGCCGTCGGCCGGTTTCTCGAGCAGGACTTCGCTCATCGCTTCTCCTTCCGCGTCGGATCGGGAGCCACCTGCACGATTCGCTTGCCGATGTTCTCTCCTTCAAAAAGTCCGATGAACGCGCGCGCGGCATTTTCGAGGCCGCCCTGCACGATGTCCTCGCGATAGCGCACCTTCCCCTCCCGCAGCCACTGCGTCATGTCGCGCAGAAAATCGGGCGTGCGGTCGGTGTGATCGAAAACGATCATTCCCTGGATCAGCGCGCGGTTGCTCAGAATCGATCCGAGGTTGGGACCCGGCCGCGGCTTGGCATCGCAGTATTGCGAGATCAGGCCGATGAGCGGAATGCGTGCGTGAACGTTGATCCGCTTCAGCACCGCGTCGAGGACATCGCCGCCGACGTTATCGAAGTAGATATCGATTCCATTCGGGCATGCAGCTTTGAACGCTTCCTTGAGGTCTTGCGTTTTGTAGTTGATGCAGACGTCGAATCCGAGATCGTTGACGACGTAGGTGCATTTCTCGTCTGAACCCGCCGTTCCGACGACACGGCAGCCTTTGATCTTTGCGATCTGTCCGGCGAGCGAGCCGACTGCGCCTGCCGCCGCGGAGACGACGACGGTCTCCCCTTCTTTCGGGCGGCCAATGTCCAGCAGACCGACATACGCGGTGAGGCCCGGCATGCCGAGGACGCCGACGGAAGTCGTGATGGGCGCCTGTGCCGGGTCGAGCTTGCGCAAACCCTTGCCATCGGAGGCGGCGTAGGCCTGCCAGCCGTCGAGTCCGAGAACGTAATCGCCGGCCTGGTAGCGGGGATTCTTCGACTCGATGACTTCGCTGATCGTCGATCCGACCATCGGCTCGCCGAGCTTGGCCGGCTCGGCATAGGAGCGCATTGTGCTCATGCGTCCGCGCATGTACGGATCGACGGAGAGATAGATCGTCTTGCGAAGCACCTGACCCTCGCCGGCCTGCGGCACGTCGCTTTGAACGATCTCGAAGTTGTCTTCGCTCGGAAAATCCTCCGGGCGGCTCTTGAAAATCACTTGCGTGTTTTTCATCCGAGCTCCCCCGACAGCGACGACGCCTTTCGGGCCAGCCGCGTGACGCGCTCGCCGAGCGTTGCGAAGCGCGGGTCATCCGTCTGTCCTCGCACGTAACGGGCGTAGATCTGCTGCAGAACGACCGCGAGCTTGAAAACCGCGAAGACTTCGTAGAGCGCGATGTTATCGACTGCTCGATTCGACCGCCTGGCGTAGCGCTCGAGAATTTCTGCGCGCGTGAACCATCCGGGACGCGCCGTCACGCTGTCGGTGTAGAGCCAGTAGCAAAGCACGATTCCCAGATCGACCAGCGGATCGCCGACGGCGCTCATCTCCCAGTCGAGCACCGCCACCAGGCCGTGGGGCGCCGACGCATCGAGGATGACGTTGTCGAGCTTGTAGTCGCCGTGCACCAGCGACGGTTGCGCCGGATCGGCGGGGATGCGCTTGTCCAGCCACTTCGCGACCTCCTCCATCTCGGGCAATTCGCTGGTCTTCGACCCGTGCCACCGCTCGGTCCATCCACGAATCTGTCTTGCGACAAAGCCGGCCGGTTTGCCCAGCGCATCGAGCCCGTGCCTGGCGATGTCGACAGCGTGCAGATCGGCGAGTGTGTCGATCATCGCTTCACTGATTGCGCGGCGATGGGCTCGGAACCCTGGTGGCTCCTCCTCGCGAATCACAATGCCGCGGCGCCGCTCCATGACGTAGAAGACGAATCCGGCAACGGCGAGATCCTCACAAAGAAGATAAGGTCGTGGCGCGAGTGGAAAAACCGGATGTACCGCCTGCAGCAGACGACATTCGCGCGCCATGTCGTGCGCGCGCGGCGGCACCGGCCCAAACGGCGGACGGCGCAGGACCATCTCGTGCTCGCCGAATCGCAGCAGATAGGTGAGATTCGAGTGGCCGCCAGGAAATTGCTCGACTTCCATCGGCGCGCTGGCGCAGTCCGGCAACGCCCGCCGAAGAAATTCTTCGATGCGCGACCAGTCAAGCTGTTCGCTCGCCCGGACGGGGGCGGTGTCGACGGTCACTCGGACCTCTGTTGCGACAGGATGAGACACGTCGTCGTGGCGTGGGCGTACAGCTTTCCCTTCGAATCGACAAGGCGTCCCTGAGCTGTGGCAGTGCGGCTTCCCATGTGCACCACCTCCGCTTCGCTCCGCACGGGACCGGTCGCGACGGTCAACGCGCGCACGAAGTTCACTTTGATTTCCAGCGTGGTGTATCCGACGCCGAGTGGCAGCATGGAATGGATGGCGCACCCCATCGCTGAATCGAGAAGGGTGGCCGCCAGACCACCATGAACGACTCCGATCGGGTTGTAGTGAAACTCCTCCGGTTGTGCGGCGAACACCGCGCGGCCGGGACTCACCTCGACGACGTTGAATTGCATCAGAGCGCCGATGGGCGGAGGCGGCAGCTCGCGCCTGGCAATCTTCTGCAGAAACTCCAGACCGCTGAGGTTTCGCATCGGCTCCACAAGCTGATTCGGATCTTCCCATTCGATCGTTCGAATTCGAAGCGCCATCATTCTTCTCACTTCATCCTGACAACCCTGGAGACCAGCCGAGGAATGAAACGCTTCAGCGGAACGGCCCACGTTTCTTTTCCGCCGACGAGAAGTTCCTGCTTGCGGTCCGCGACTGCCTTGACGATGCGCCGCGCGGCCTCTTCCGGCCGCATCGCGCGTTCGTGTGTGCTGTCCATCTTCCCGAAGGCTTTGCCGTTGCCGGTCAATGCATTGCGAGAAACGTTCGTACGGATATAACCGGGGCAGACGATCGTGATCACGATGCCGTCCTTTGCAACTTCGGCACGCAGCGAATCGAAGAAGCCGTGCAGCGCGTGCTTCGAGGCCGCGTAGGTCGATCGCAGCGGAGTTCCGACGTATCCGACGACGCTGCTGATCGGGACAATGTGCCCCGACTTCTTCGCCAGCATCGATGGCAGGACCGCCTTGGTGAGTGCAACTGTGCCGAAGAAGTTGACATCCATGATGGCGCGGTCGGTCGCCAGATCGGTATCGGCGGCCAGCGATCGCTGACTCACGCCCCCGCTGTGCACCAGGATGTCGACGTGACCGGCTCTTTCCACCGCGGCGGGAAACGAATCGGGATCAGTGAGATCGAGCGGAATGACGCGATGACCGTCACCCGCGCAACTGCGGCGCACGCGTTCCAGCTCAGCGGCGTTTCGCGAAGAGAGAACGAGCCGCGCGCCCTCTTTGCTGAACGCGATCGCGACGGCCTCGCCGATTCCCGACGACGCGCCGGTGACCCAGACGACTTTGTCCCGAAATCTCATCGTTCGTCATCCTGAGCCGCGAAGACGGCGAAGGATCTCGCCCGCGTAACTTGAGATCCTTCGGCGTCTTCGCGCCTCAGGATGACGGGCGTCACGATCGATTCCCCGACCGCAGAACATCGCGCGCGATGACCATCCGATGCACTTCCGACGGGCCGTCGTAGATTCGAAATGCGCGCGCCTCGCGGTAGAAATGTTCGAGAGGCGTATCGGCCGAGACACCCAGCGCTCCGCACATCTGCACGGCGCGATCGATGATGCGATTGACCGCTTCGGCGACGAAGACCTTGCAGATCGAAGACTCGTGGCGGATGTCCTCTCCGCGCTCGTGCTTCCACGCCGCCTGCATCACCATCAGCCGCGAAGCGTGCAGCTCGATCTCGGAGTCGGCGATCATCCACTGAATTTGGCGTACGCCATCGCGATCTCGATCGATCGTCGCGCAACCCCCATCCATCGCATGCAGTGCGTCAAACGCGCCGGCGTCAGACGCACCTGCGACATCTTGAAACCCTCGCCGAGTTTGCCGAGGATCGCGGAGTCGGGGACGCGGAGGTGATCGAATTCGATTTCACCGTGGCCGCCCGGGCCGTCGTGACCGCCCATCGTCGCCACGGAGCGAATCAGCTTGAAACCGGGGGCGTTGGTCGGCACGAGGAACATCGTCGCGCCTTTGTGGGTGGGCACCGATGGATCGGTGACGACCATGGCAATGGCAAACGCCGATCCGTCCGCACCAGTAGCGAACCACTTGCGGCCGCTGATTTCCCAACCGCCATCCACGCGCGTCGCTTTCGTCAGAAGCATGGTGGGATCCGAGCCCGCGCCTGGAGCAGGCTCCGTCATCGCGAAGCACGATCGAATCTTTCCCTCGGCCAGCGGACGCAGGTAGCGCTCGCGCTGCTCCGGCGTCGCGTAGAGCGATAGCAGATGCATGTTCCCTTCGTCGGGAGCAGCGCAGTGGAGCGCAAGCGGACCAAGGAGGCTTCGCCCGGCCTCCTCGAAAACGACGCACATCGCAACGGTGCCCAGTCCGAGGCCGCCGAATTCGCGAGGCAACTGCGGCCCGTAGATCCCCGCCTTCCGCGCTTTGTCTCGCAGCGTCTGAATATCGCGCGCGCCGTTCTTCTCGGCGGGGATGACTTCATCGCGAACGAATGCCGCCACGCGATCGCGCAGCTCGATGAGGTCAGGAGAGAGTTCGAAGTCCATGTCAGCCCTGGAGGTTCTCGAAGATCGTGGCGGCCCCCTGCCCGCCGCCCACGCACATGGTCACCATGCCGTATCGCGATCGACGACGCCGCATCTCGCCCATGAGCTGGACGGTCAGCTTCGCTCCGGACGCGCCGAGCGGATGGCCAAGCGCGATCGCGCCACCATTCACGTTGACGCGCTCCTCGTTCATTCCGAGCTCGCGCATCACCGCCAGCGCCTGGGCGCCGAACGCTTCGTTCAGTTCGATGAGATCGATCTGCTCGAGCTTCAGGCCAGCGAGCCTGAGCGCCTTCGGGACAGCGGCCACCGGCCCCATGCCCATGATCTCGGGCGGTACTCCGCCGACGGCGAACGATACGAATCGCACTAGTGGTTTGAGGCCCAACTCCTCCGCGCGACGCCGCGACATGACGATCACCGCGGCCGCACCATCGGAGGTCTGACTCGAATTCCCTGCCGTAACGACTCCTTTGGCATGGAACACCGGACGCAGCTTGGCGAGCGCTTCGAGTGTCGTATCGGCCCGCGGGCCTTCATCGGTGTCGAACGTGACGCGCTGTCGATTCGCGTCATCGACAATTTCCAAGTTGAGCGGGACGATCCCGTCGTCCGCGAAGCGTCCCTCCTTCTGCGCCGCCAGCGCTTTCTGATGGCTGCCATACGAGAAGGCGTCGGCGTCCTCGCGCGAGACAGCGTACTTGTGCGCGACGTTCTCCGCCGTCAGCCCCATGCTCAGATAGACGCCGGGACGGTGTTCGATCAGATCGGGATTCGGCCGGAAGCGGCCGTTGCCGCGCACGAGGCTCATCGACTCCGTGCCGCCGGCAATGATCTGCTCCGCCATCCCCGACATGATTCTCTCGGCGGCCATCGCGATGGTCTGCGATCCCGACGAGCAGAAACGGTTCACGGTCACCGCGGGGACGGAATCGGGAAGTCCGGCCCGCAGAGCAGCAATGCGCGCGACATTCGTCCCCGATTCGCCCTCGGGCATGGCGCAACCGAGGATGACGTCGTCGATTGCCGCGGGAGCGAGGCCCGGGGTGCGGCGCATCAGAGTGGCAATGACCTCGGCCGCCATGTCGTCGGGGCGCGTGGTACGCAGCGTTCCGCGCGGAGCTTTGCCGACCGCGGTGCGAAGCGCCGCCACGATCACTGCTTCGTTCATGATTCCTCCGTCGTTGTGTCGCGAAACAAAATGCAGGTGGCTGTGCCGTGGGCGTAGACGCCTCCGGCCGCGTCGACGATGCGTCCTTCGGCAGTGGCGGTTCGCGAGCCGGCGTGCACGATGTTGGCGGTGCAGGTCAGCGTCCCGGTCTTGAGTGTGACGGCCCGCGTGAAGTTGATCTTCATCTCCAGCGTCGTAAAAACTTTTCCAGCGGGCATGACGGAGTTCACCGCGCATCCGAGTGCCGTGTCGAGGAGCGCGGCGGCAAATCCTCCATGCGCGATTCGAAGTCCGTTCTCGAATTCCGGCGAAGGCTCGCCGGTCACCACCACCCGCCCTGCGTCGACCTCGACGATGCGGATGTTGAGCAGCCGCGCCATCGGCGACGACTCCAGCTCGCCGGCGACCAGCTTCCGCATGTATTCCAGGCCGCTCATCACGCGCCGTGCTTGTGCAAGTTCCGACATTCAGTTCCTCAACGGCTTCCCGTTCGCCAACATGAATTGGATCCGATCGAGAGTCTTCGGCTCCCGGCACAACGCCACGAAGACCTCGCGCTCGCGATCGAGAAAGAATTGTTCGTCCACCCACTGCCCCGCCGACAGATCGCCGCCGCAGAGAATCGACGCCAATCGTGAGCTGATCAGCGCGTCGTACTCGCTCATGTAGGCGCCCTGCTGCATGACGTAGATGCCGGCTTTGAGCGCGGCCAGCACGTCGCGACCGGCGGCGTAGCAGTTTTTCTCGCGCGCCGGAGCGGAGTAGCCGTGCGCCGCCATCTCGAGCACTTCCTCTTTGGCCTCGGCCATGAGGTGATCGCGATTCATGACGATGCGATCGGCGCCGGTCAGAAAGCCGAGCTCTCGGGCTTCAGCAGCGCTCGAGGAGACCTTCGCCATTCCGATCGTCTGCAACACGTTCTGCACAAACGGCAGCGGATCGGCGTTCGGCGTCTGACTGATGGCAGACGAGACGACGCGGCGAATCAGCTCCTTGCAGCCGCCGGCAGCCGGCACGAGGCCGACGCCAACTTCCACCTGGCCCATGTAGGTCTCTGCCGCTGCCACGAGGCGCGACGCCGCCATCGCGACTTCCGCGCCGCCGCCTAACGTACGCCCGAATGGAGCGGCGACAATCGGCTTGCTGCAGAAACGAATCGCCATCAGCGCATCCTGCATGGCCTTCACGCCGACGTAGAGTCGGCTCTCAGCCGGCTGCCCGTCGCGCCGACTGAGAGTCGGCGCCACATCGAGATTTGCACCGACGCAGAAATCCGCGCCGTCGTTCCCGATGACCATCCCCACCCACCCGCCCTTCTCCAGCTCCTCGACCGATTGCACCATCATGCTGCGCACGTCGTCGTCGAGAGTGTTCATCTTGGTGTGGAACTCGAGCTGGAGAACGGCGTCGCCGATGTCGATCAGGCTGGCGCCATTGTTCTCGCGCACGACACGGAGCGTGGCTTTCGTCAGGTTCGGATAAAAACTCTGCTTTTCGAGTACCCACGCCGGCACGTGCACTCCGTGCTTCTTCATCGCATCGGCGGTCGCGCGAATGCCGAGAGCGTCCCACAGCTCGAACGGCCCCATTTCGTGCGAAAAGCCCCAGCGCATCGCGCGATCGACGTTCGCGATGTCGTCGGTGATCTCCGGAATGCGTTGCGCTGCATAAGCGAGCGAGTTGTAGACGACGTGACGCGCCAGCGCGCCGGCCTTGTCGTCCTGCTGCAGCACATAGTGGAGACGCTGCGGAAGACTCTTGATCTTGTTCGCCTCTGCCAGTGACGGAATCTCCGGCTCGCGGCGCTCGCGATATTCGCCCGTCTGCAAATCGAGCGTCTCGATCGACTTGCCGCCCTTCTTGTAGAAGCCCTGACCGCTCTTGTCGCCCAGCCGGCCGCGATCCATCTGCTGCTTTCGCAGTTTTTCGATTCGAGGAGAGCGGAGCACTTCGCGCTTAGGATCGTTCGGGATCAGATCGTAGAGATTCCGGGCGACGGAGCTGGAGACGTCGAGCCCGACCAGGTCCTGCAGCCGGAAGGCGGCCGTCTTCGGACGGCCGATCAACGGCCCCGCGATCGCGTCAGTCTCTTCGATGGTGTAGCCCTGCTCGAGCACGAAGTCGAGAAGCATGGCGCCCGAGATCGAGGCCATTCGATTGGCGATGAAGTTTGGCGTGTCCTTGCAGATCACCACGCCCTTGCCGAGACGGCGTTCGGCAAAGTCGCGGACGAACGCGATGATCTTCGGATCCGTTTCCGGGGTCGGGATCACTTCGAGCAGCTTCATGTAGCGCGGCGGATTGAAGAAATGCGTGCCGAGGAAGTGGGACTTGAAGCCGGCTGAGGCGTTGCCAGCGATCTGAGAAATCGGAAGTCCCGACGTGTTGCTCGAGACGATGCTGTCCGGCTTCCGCAAGCGATCGATGCGTGCGACCAGATCGCGCTTCGGCTGGAGCTCTTCAACGATAGCCTCAATGATCCAGTCGCCTTCGCGGATCCAGGCTTCGTGTTCGTCGAGATTCCCGATCGTCACCAGCTCGGCGGTCTCCGTGGTGAAAAATGCGGGAGGCTTCGATTTTTTCAAGCGCTCGAGCGAGGCCGTCACGATCTTCTGCGAGATGTCGAGCAGGTAAACAGGCACGCGCGCATTCGCGAAATGCGCCGCGATTCCCCCGCCCATTGTTCCCGATCCGATGACGACCGCACGCCGGATCGCGAACGTCATGCGCGCCCCCTTTGGAGTGCGGTGCCCTGGCACCGCTTTCTTGGCCGGGGCTTGCCGCGGCTGCCGGCAGCAAGCTGCCGGCTGAAAAAGCGGCGGCAAGCCGCCG
>QHVX01000146.1 GCA_003222375.1 Acidobacteriota bacterium | reverse complement strand
GCCGGTCGCTCGTCACGCGAACCCAGGCCGCGAATTCGATCGTGTCGAAGCATTCGTAGACGAGATCGTAGAAGGCGCGCGTTCCGCGAATAGTCAACTTATTGACTATATTTGCCGGCTGCAGCGTGAGCGTGACGTGCGCTTCGTCGTCCGACGAAATCGCTCCCTCGATGGTGTAGGAGTCGGCCGGCGGGCCGTCGATCGAGGTAACCATCGGAATCGCGAATGCGGTCCGCGTCTGCGCCGGCAGATCGGCGATCGGCACAACGCGTGACCGCCGCAGCTCGCTCGCGCGGAGTTGCGCATACGTGACGACGCGCGGCACTCCGCCGTCGATCTGCACGATGCGCTTCGGTCGCTTGTTCGGATCGCTGTGCACGTATGCCCATCGGTTCCAGTACGTACGCGTCGGATGAGGATAGAGGTAGTAATTGACGAAGAGCGCGTCGGCGCTGGCCAGCCGAATGAGCGCGAGTCGTTCCTGGGGCGCGGTTTCGCGTCGCAATTGTTCGACTCCGCGATAGAGATCGCCGATCACCGCTTCGCGACGCGCGTGCATCGGCATCGCGCGCACCTTCCAGGCGAGACGCAGCCATTCGCTCAGGCGCGGAATCGTCGGAATGATGACCGACGCCAACAGCACGGCGTAGATTGCTTCGCGCCAGCGTCGCATCACGTGACAGCGAGCAGGCGATTGTGCGGATCGAGCCGCACCACGCGCGGCTTGTGATCGAGCGTCTGGCCGTCGTGCAGCATTCCGTAGCAGACGATCGTGATGACGTCGCCCGGTGCAACTCCCGAATGCATGCGAACCTCGCCGCTTCCTGCGGCAGCCGGTTCGATCCATGTCCGCAGATGCGCTCCGCTCGATCGAATCACGATCTCCACTTCCTCGAATGGCAGAATGCCGGCGGCGTTCAGCACGTGCGCATCGACCTGCAGCGCGGCTGCGCCGGCGTGCGTCACGCGCGCATCATGGATGACAGCATGGACAAGCGATCGAATCATTCGATGTGAGCGTGCGGAATCGCGCTCTTACGAATGCAGATGTTATCGATCAATCGCGTTTTTCCAATGCGCACGGCGCCGACGACCAGGACGTCGTGATGAAAATCGGCCGGCCGCCGGAACGTGAGCGGATCTACCACCGCCAGATAATCGACCTCGATCCCTGGGGTCTCGGCCGCCATTTTGCGCATCAATTTCTCGATGGCCTCGACGTCGTGGA
Organism: Acidobacteriota bacterium; assembly: GCA_003222375.1. Classification (GTDB taxonomy): domain Bacteria; phylum Acidobacteriota; class Thermoanaerobaculia; order Gp7-AA8; family Gp7-AA8; genus Gp7-AA10. The sequence goes on along the minus strand of QHVX01000146.1, from coordinate 7,965 downwards.
TGCCGTGGCTGATGGCGTCTGCGCCGGCGCTCAATGCGCGATGCAGCGCCGGAGCGAGCGCGCGTTGCTCCTTCGACAGGTAGCTGTTGCGCGATGAGAGCGCCAGGCCGTCGTGTTCGCGGACCGTTTCTCCGAACACCAGACGCACCGGAACATCCAGATCGCGAACCATCCGCTCGATGACCGAGCACTGCTGCGCGTCCTTGCGGCCGAAAACCGCGAGGTCGGGCTGCACGATGTTGAACAACTTCGCCACGACCGTCGCGACGCCGGCGAAATGACCCGGGCGGCGATCGCCCTCCAGCGGATCGGCAACTTCACTGACGATCACTCGCGTGGTTGCGCCGGGCGGGTACATGACCTCGACCGGCGGAAGAAACAGCACATCGACGCTTGCCGCCTCGAGAGCCTCGCGATCGCGCTTTGCATCGCGCGGATATTTTTCGAAATCTTCGCTGGGGCCGAACTGCAGCGGGTTGACGAAGATCGACACGACGATGAAGTCCGCGCCATTCTCCCGCGCGACGCGAATCAGCGAGAGATGACCTTCATGGAGGAAGCCCATCGTCGGAACGAAGCCGATCACCCGGCCGGCCACGCGGGCAGTGCAGACGGCCGCTCGCGTTTCGTCGATGGAATGGACCGCGATCAATTCACCTTCGGCATCGGCACCACGACCGAATCTCCGTAGAGTTTCTTCAGCTCCTCGGTGCTGCTCATGTGGAACGATTCCTTCGTGCCGTCGGGGAAACGGCCGCTGCGCACGTCGTCGAGATATCGCGCGATCGCGTTGCGCATGTCGTCGCCGACATTTGCGTAACGACGCACGAACTTCGGCGTGTGGCCGTCGTACAGGCCGAGGAGGTCGTGGAAGACGAGGACCTGGCCGTCGCACGATGGACCGGCGCCGATGCCGATCGTCGGAATCGAAACGCGCTCCGTGATCAGCGCCGCCAGCTCTTCGGGAACACATTCGAGAACGAGCGAGAAGCATCCCGCCTGATCGAGCGCGATCGCCTCGTCGATGAGACGCCGCGCGTCGCCGGCATTCTTGCCTTGCAACCGGAATCCGCCGACGACGTTGACCGACTGCGGCGTCAGGCCGATGTGACCCATCACCGGAATTTCGGCGTCGAGGATCGCCTCGACCGCTTTGATGCGCGCCGGCTTCCCCCCTTCGATCTTCACGGCGCGCGCGCCGGCGCGGATGAATTCGCCCGCGTTGCGCACCGACTCCTCGATCGAGACGTGGTACGACAGATAGGGCATGTCGCCGACCACCAGCGCGCGCTGCGTCGCGCGCGCGACCGCGCGCGTGTGATGCACCATCTCCGCGACGGTCACGCTGAGCGTGTCGGGATAGCCGAGGACCACCATGCCTAACGAGTCGCCGACCAGGATGATGTCGGTGCCGGCGGCGTCCGCGATTTTGGCGGTCGGATAGTCGTAGGCCGTCAGCATGCCGATGCGCTGCAGGCGTTTCATCGCCTTGATGGCTGGGACAGTTACGGGTTTCTGATCCATTCACCCTCCTCGAGGACCGAGGAGGATCGAGAGTTCTGAGTGCTGGGTGCTGAGTGCTGAGTTGGTCTTCTCAGCACTCAGGACTCAGCACTCAGCACTTCGTTTCCGTCCCGGTCCGCTGACTTCAGGATCCAAGCGGTACGTAGTACTGCGTTCCCTTTTGCGCATTTCGAATCTGCCCTACCAGCTGATCGAAATGCGCCGGCTTCTCCACGAAGTCGATCTCGTTCGTATTCACAACCAGCAATGGCGTTTCGTCGTACCGGTAAAAGTAATGCGAATACGCCTCGCTGAGCTCCTGCAAATACTGTGGCGAGATCGATTTTTCGTAGGCTCGCCCGCGCTTTTTAATGCGCTTGAGTAGTGTATCAATTCCGGCCTGCAGGTAGATGACCAGGTCGGGTTTGGGCACTGTTTCCCTGAGGAGCTCGTACAGGCGGTTGTAAATCATCAGCTCCGAATCGTCGAGCGTCAGATACGCGAAGATCTTGTCCTTGGGGAACGTGTAATCCGCGAGGATCAGCTCGGTGAAGAGGTCGCCTTGGGCAATGCCGCGCTGCTGGTCATACCGCGAAAGCAGAAAGAACAACTGACAACGGAACGCCGCGCCGCGCTTGTCTTTGTAGAAGTCGTCGAGGAATGGATTGTCGACGTCCTCGAGGATCTTCGTTCCTTTGAAGCGCTTCGCGAGAAGCGTGACCAGCGACGTCTTCCCCACTCCGATCGGGCCCTCGACCGCGATATGTCGCCAGGGAAGCGCTTCCATGCGCGGGAAGGATAAACGATGAACGCTGAAGGATGAACGATGAACATCTCCCGCTCATCGTTCATCGTTCATCATTCATCGTTTGTGGTAAAACGCGCAGCCCATGCTCTCTTTAGAACCTTATCGACTGGCCAACGGGCTTCAAGTTGTCCTCAACGAGGACCACTCCGCGCCGCTGGTGGCGATCAATCTCTGGTATCACGTCGGATCGAAGAACGAGCGCGTCGGTCGCACAGGGTTCGCACATCTGTTCGAGCACATGCTGTTTTCCGGCTCGCTGCACATCGGCAACAACGAGCATTTTCGACACATCCAATCGGTCGGCGGCGTCCTCAACGGAACGACGTTCTTCGATCGTACAAATTACTTTGAAACATTAAATCGGATCGGATGGGATTTTTTCTTCCCGCCTTGACGCAGGAGAAGCTCGACATCCAACGCGAAGTGGTCAAAGAGGAGCGGCGGCAGCGCTACGACAATGTTCCGTACGGCACGGCGTTCGAGCGGCTCCTCCATCTCGCCTTCGATGCCGATTATCCGTACCACTGGCCGACCATCGGCTCGATGGAAGATCTGGGCGCCGCCTCCCTCGATGACATCCGCAATTTCTTCGCGACCTGGTATCGCCCTGACAACTGCGTCCTGACGCTCGTCGGAGACTTCGCGAGCGCGGAAGCGAAAGATCTCGTCGAGAAATACTTCGGCGACATCCCACCCGGAAAATCATTTCCGCCGTTCGACCACATCCGCAAAGAGACGCGCAGCGAGCGGCGCGAGACACATTCGTCGCGCGTGCCCCTTCCACGTCTCTACCGTCTGTATCACTTGCCTCGGATGGGCGATCGCGACTGGGTGTTCAACGATCTGCTTTCCACGGTGCTGACATCCGACAAGGCCAGCCGCCTCGAAAAGGCGCTCGTCTACGACAAGAAGATTGCTACCGACGTGGCGGCGTATGTGCTACCGACCGAAGCAACAGGCATGATGCTGGTGCAGGCGACGGCCAACGAAGGCGTGCCGGTCGACGACATCGAAGGCGCGATCGATGAGGAGATCGAGCGAATCGTCGTGCATGGGATCACGAACGATGAGCTGACGCGCGCGAAGAATCGCGCCGAGGTCGATCACGCCCATCAACTGGAGAACTACGATACGCGCGCGGACCTGATCGGAATGCTGACCACGTTCTTCGAAGATCCAACGATGGTGCGTACCTGGCTCGAGCCCTACCGCGCGGCGAATGTCGACGACGTCGTCAACGCGACACGGAGATATCTCGTTCCGGAAAATCGCGTCACGAGCGTGTTCATGCCGGAGGCGGCGTGAGCGAGGACTTTCGCGCATCGGCGCCGCCGGCCGGAGCCCCGCGTCCGTATCACTTCCCGCAAGTCACGCGGGAGACGCTCGGCAACGGCCTGGAAATCCTCGTCGCCGAGAATCACAATGCGCCGCTCGTCGCGGCACGCGCGTTGATTTGTTCGGGAGCCGATCGCGACACGGCCGAGTTGGCCGGTCTCGCCTCCATGACCACGGAGTTGCTGGACGAAGGCGCCGGCCCTCGCGACGCCATCCGCCTCGCCGAAGACCTCGGCCTCCTGGGCGCCTCTCTCATCACGGGCACGGATTGGGATGCTTCGTACATTTCGATCGATGTCCTCAGCAGAAATTTCGAGCCGAGCATGAACATCTTTGCTGACATCGCTCGCCGTCCGATGTTGCCGGAGCCGGCACTGGAGCGCGTCCGCAGCGAGCGTCTGATGGAATTGCTGCAGCAGCGCGAAGAGCCGTCGGCCATCGCGGGCAAGAGATTTTCGAATCTGCTGTACGGCAGCGGCACATACGGAAATTCTGTGCTTGGAAATCCCGACTCGGTAACGCGATTCAGGATCGCGGACGTCAGGCGCTTCTACGCCGAGAATTTCATCCCTAACAACACGGCCATCGTCATCGCCGGCGACATCCAGGCACACAATGCCGTGACCAACATCAGGCGGCTTTTCGATGACTGGAAGCGCGGTCCCGAGCCGCCGCGGCCGGCGATTTCACCAAAACCGATCGAGAAGTCGCGTGTTTATCTCATCGACCGGCCTAACGCGGTGCAATCCGAGATTCGTGTCGGTCACATTGGTGTCGCGCGCAGCACCGAGGATTACTTTCCGCTCACCGTGATGAACGCCCTCCTCGGCGGTGTCTTCAACTCCCGGATCAACCTCAATCTTCGCGAAAGGCACGGATACACATACGGCGCGCGGTCGGCATTCGCGTTTCGGCGTCAGGCGGGACCGTTCGTCGTGAGCGCACCGGTGCGAAACGAAGTGACACTCGAGTCGGTGACCGAAGTCCTCAACGAGCTCCGGCGAATTCGGACCGGCGACATCGAGGAGCGCGAGCTCGAGGATACGAAGAACTACCTCGTGGGAGTTTTTCCCGCGACGGTGCAAAGCGCCAGCGATGTCGCCGGGCGACTGCTCGATATGGAGCTTTACGATCTGCCGCGCGACTACTTCGATCGCTATCGCGAAAACATCGCGGGGGTGGCCGCTTCCGATATCGCGCGAGTCGCGAACAAATACATCGATCCCGATCGCGCGCTGATCGTCATCGTGGGCAACGCCTCCCAGATCCGCGAGCCGCTCGGTACTCTCGGCTACCCGATCCACGATCTCGACGTGGACGGAAATTTACTACCTGTCGCATAACGAGAATGCAAGCTCGCCTAACGATTTTGTCTGACTCTTTCGATTTCGGCCGCCCTGTTCGAGTGCTGCAGGCACGATCGCCACCGTCACGACGGATCGCCAACAAGCCGCCACCGTCACGACGAAGACTCCTGGCATTGCAATCACGGATCAAGAGCTCGCCAGCTTTCTCGCTTGGACCCGTGAGGACATGGCCATTTCGGACCGCCATCGAGCGGAAACGCAAAGGATGGCGCAGATGGCGCCCACGATCGTTCCGCGACTTTTTCTCAACGATGCTGAAAACCTCGTTGCATTCATCAAGAAAGTGTTCGGTGCGACAGGAGATTTTCGGAGCGACCGGCCGACGTGGCTGACGCTGGGCGACTCGGCGATCATGGTCAGCGACACGAGTTTTCGCGAACCGACGGCCGCATTTTTGTATGTGTACGTCGACGACGCCGACGCGACCTATGGCGTCGCGATGCAGGCTGGCGCGCGATCGATCGAGGCGCCGCTCGACACACCGTACGGCGACCGCCGCTGCATGATCGAGGACAATTGGGGCAATACCTGGCAGATCGCCACCCACCGCTGACAGGCGGCCTAACGCGATTAGCGTGCGCTCCAACCCCGCATGCACCCCCAGCGATCCGATGCCGCATACGGCGCGAAACACGCCTCGCCACGCGTCGTTCGCGCGCCATGCGAGTCAGCATAAGATAGAGTTGGGCCGCGAGATCAATGCCGGACGAGAGACAACCTTTTTCGGAGCGCCACGCTTCAGGCCTGCTGAAGCCGACATCAAGATCCGACAGGACTTTCCCGTCGACTTGCGCTCGATCGTTATCGATATCGCCTACGAAGCCGGCATGAGACCGCATGATGCCCGTGGTGTCGTTTGCAAGGTACTGCGGAAGCGAGAGGATCCATCAAATTGGTCCGCGTTTCCGAATGTCGGCCGGCGTTTTGGAACCTCTTTGGGCTGGTGCCTTTGGCGGCAGGCGCAGCGGTTCTCGTTTGGCTCATGCTCTTTGGCTTTGCGCAAGGCGCCAGGCTCCCTGAACGGGTCGAATTGAATTGGCGTCCGAAACTTCTGCTCACCAAAGGTCCATACGTTGCCGAACTGGCGCTGTGGCTCGGCTGGGCAGTGCTGTACGGAAGCGCTCCAGTCTTGTTTGTCTTCCTCATTCTCTGTCCCGTGGTAAACGCGATCGCTTCGCGAGAAGAGCGGACCCTGGAAGCGACTTTCGGCAGCGAGTACCGCGAATACAAGGCACGAATACCAAAGTGGCTGCCAACAAGAAGGTGAATGAGCCGCGGTCCAACTTGCCGTTATCTTCCACCGAAACATCTTCTGCTGGCCCTCGTTTAGACTCTTACGGATGTATCAGGTCCTGAAACTCATCCATGTCGCGGCGGTGATCATTTTTTTAGGAAACATCATCACCGGCCTTTTCTGGAAGGCGCACGCTGACCGAACTAAGGATGTACGCTTCATCGCCCACACGATGCATGGGATCATCCGTTCTGATCGGTTGTTCACAATTCCAGGTGTCATCGTCATCACGGTCGCCGGCATTTTGGCGGCGATCCAGGCAGGGTTGCCGATTCTTCGAACGGGCTGGATTTTTTGGTCACTTGTAGCCTTCAGCGTTTCGGGAATCGTATTCGCCTGGCGCGTCGCACCTCTACAGAAGCAGATTCTCGCGCTCACAAGTACCACCGACAGTCCGTTCCACTGGGATCTTTACCGATCGAAGTCTCTTCAGTGGGAGTTGTGGGGATTCGTAGCTACTGTCTCTCCGCTTATCGCTGTCGTGTTGATGGTGCTGAAACGTCCCGCGTAACTGCAGCGGGGGCGGGCGGGCGGCGGTAGAATTCGCGAGTGGTCCCGCTAATCATCATCCTGGTCATCGCCGTCGTCGTTCTGTCCCAAGCGATCAAGATCGTCCCGTCCGATCAGATTTACATTCGAACGCGACTTGGTCAGCCGCTGGGACCGATGGCGCCGGGTCTAAACTTTGTCGCGCCATTCATCGACAGCATTGCCGCGCGCTACCAGCGCACGAAGACGGTCAATATCTCCGGCACGTTCGCATCTTCCGACAACGACAATGTTGCGGTTGAGCTCGAGGCGCGTTACTCGATTCTCGACGCGGCGAAAACGTTCCAGAACATTCCCGACGTCGATCAAGCCGTCCGCACGCTGCTGGAGACCGTCGTCAGGAACGAAGCAGCGCGCCGAAAGGGAGATGACTTCCGCTTCGAGCGCCAATCTGTGGAGGCGGAGGTCATGCGCGCCTTCAATGACGCCGGGGCACAATTCGGAGTCCAGTTGACGGAAGTCACTTCTGGATCGCGTACGAAATTTTGAAGAAGAACGAGCGATCGAGTTTCGCGAGATCGTTGTTCTCGGTCAGGATGCGATCGTCGCCGTAGCCGAGGAACAGCACCGTCTGCCAGTTGAGCTTGTAGCTGTACAGAACCGATCCGAGGAACGAGCCGTCGTGCGCGCATCGTTTTTCGCCACCCAGCAATTCGACACTGACGGCAACACGATCTACCGCCGTACTTCGCCGGGAATCAACGTTCTGGGCGCTAAGAATCTCGTCGCCGGTCTGGTCGTGCATCTCAGCGAGCAATATCGCGTTGGGAAGGCGCTTCTCGACGAGAGCTATCTCGACTGGTTTTTCCAGATCGATCCGTCGCGCCGCTTCACGCGCGTCGGATTCACGGGATTCGCAGGGCAGCGCATCGACTTCGCGAACGGCCGCGTCGGAAACGGGGCGACGTTAGGACTGACGTCGACGGTCAGGCCGATCGACAAGTTGACGCTGGATGCTAACCTCAACCGCGAACGGCTCGACGTTCACGGCGGGCGCTTGTACACCGCGTCGGTCGAGCGCCTGAAAGCGACCTACAGTTTTTCCGCGAAGTCGCTCCTGCGCATCATCGGTCAATACGTGTCGACCGATCGCAATCCGGCGTTGTATA
>QHVX01000145.1 GCA_003222375.1 Acidobacteriota bacterium | reverse complement strand
TGCCGTCCTCGCAAGCGCGAAGGCCGGCATCGGCATCGACGAGATTCTGGAGAAGATCATCACCAACATTCCGCCGCCAAAAGGCTCCGCGGATGGACCGTTGCGCGCGCTGCTGTTCGATTCCTGGTACGACTCCTATCGCGGCGTCATGAGTCTCCTGCGGGTTGTCGACGGCGAACTTCGCGCGGGGATGAAGATCCGATTCATGTCGACCGGCCGCTCGTACGAGGTGACGGAGCTCGGCATCTTCACACCCAAACCGAAAGCTGTTGATTCGCTGGGCGTCGGCGAAGTCGGATTCTTTTCCGCAAACATCAAGGACATCGTGCAGGCGAAGATCGGCGACACGGTGACCGGCGAGCGCGACGACCCCCCGCCACTTCCCGGCTTTAAGGAAGTCAAGCCGATGGTCTTCGCCGGAATCTTTCCGATCAACACCGAAGACTACGAGCAACTTCGCGATGCCGTGGCGAAGATGAAGCTCAACGATGCCTCGTTCAGCTACGAGCCTGAGAGCTCCGTCGCGCTGGGATTCGGATTCCGATGCGGCTTCCTCGGCTTGCTCCACATGGAAATCATTCAGGAACGCCTGGAGCGCGAGTTCAATCTGGAGCTGCTCACCAGTGCCCCTGGAGTGCGCTATCGAGTGACAAAAACTGACGGGGAAGTGCTCGAGATCGAGAACCCGCAGAAGATGCCCGACCCCGCCTTCATCGGTTTCATCGAGGAGCCGTTCCTGGAAGTGACGATCCTCACAACCGACGAATTCGTTGGCCCAATTCTCGCTCTGGCAATCGACCGGCGTGGCCAGCAGAAGAAGCTGGAGTACGTCAGCAGCAACAGAGTGATGCTTGTGTACGAAATGCCGTTGAATGAGGTGATCCTCGATTTCTTTGACAAGCTGAAATCGATCTCACGCGGATACGCCTCACTCGATTATCAATTCGTCGGCTATCGCGAAAGCGATCTGGTCAAGATGGACATTCTGGTCAATGGCGAGCCGCTCGACGCGCTTTCTCTGATCGTGCATCGCGAGAAGGCCTATGCCCGCGGCAAGATGCTCGTGGAAAAGATGAAGGAGTTCATTCCCCGCCAAATGTTCGAAGTTGCCCTGCAGGCCGCGATTGGAAATCGCGTGATCGCCCGTGAAACCGTCAAACCTCTGCGCAAGAACGTCCTCGCCAAGTGCTACGGCGGTGACATCACGCGCAAGAGAAAACTTCTGGAGAAACAAAAAGAAGGGAAAAAACGGATGAAACGGGTCGGGAAAGTCGAGATTCCGCAGGAGGCTTTTCTGGCTGTCTTGAAGATCGACTGATCGCCCTCCGGCTGGAGGGTGCCATGAGATTTTCGAAGCCGTTCTTTGCAGCAGTCGCAGCAATCTGGATCGGCGCATCGGCCGCAATGGCGGCGCACGTCGATTTCAAAGATCCACGCCGGGCGCTGGGCCGCGAAGGGGACGTTCGCGTGGACGCGGAGCTCGCTCAGGACACAATCTCGCAAACTTCGCCGATCAACATCACCTACCAGATCGAGAATCTCTCGCAAGCGCCGGTCGCTGTCGCCGACAAGATTTTTGACACGAACTTCGATGCCGATTCGCGGACGATCACGTTCTCCGTCGGCTCAGAGGTGCCTCCCGGACCGAACATGCCCCATCTCGTCGTGATCCGTCCCGGCGAGAAACGCGTGCTTTCCGGTGGCGCGCTGGTGCACGTCGTCACGCCGAACATCCGGACCCCCTGGACAGCAATTCCGAGGTACGTTCAGATTCAAGTGACGCTCTTGCGAGACGTTACGCCGTTTCAGAAGCTGATCGAGCAGCAGTCGAGGACGGCCGTCCCGGTGCCGTTGCCAAACGACATGTTTGACCGCTGGGTGGAAAGCAGCGAGTCCGTTCTTCTCAACACCATTCCGGTATATTGGAAGAACGAGAATCGCCGCGGAACTGCCGAAAGCGATCAGCCGTTGTCAGGAACTTACTAGGCGTTCCGGAGCCTTTCTCACATCAAGGGGGAACGCTCCCGTGCGACGCTATTCCACTCTGGCAGTGTTGTTCGTAGTCATCGCTTGCACCTCGACAAAACCCGTCGACATGAAGGAGCCGCGGCGCGTAGTGGGGACGGAAAGTGACGTGAGGATCGATGCCGAAGTGTATGGCGACCGCCTCGGCCCCAACATCACCCTTCCGCTGAAGTACGACGTGACGAATCACAGGAATACGACAATTCTCATCGCGGATCTGCTTCCGGATGCCACTTACGATCAAGAGACGCACATGGTGACGATCAGCATCGGCTCCGAGATCCCAGGCGAGCAGTTTCTCCCCCGGCTCATTCCGATTCGACCCGGTGAGCGGAAGAGTTTCTCGACCGCCGCGCACGTCGTGATCGTCGCGAACCCTGGATCTCCATGGATGCCGCGGCCCAATGCGTTGCGATTGAAAATGAACTTCCTCGGCGACCCGTCACCGTTCGAAAAGCTGATCGCGATTCCGGAGAGGGCCGTTCACGATCCGGTTCTGGCGGCGCAGCTCTTCCCGAAGTGGGTGGAAGGCAACGAGACTGTGTTCACGAACGCGCTGCCGATGCGCTGGTATACGGTTGCCGAAGAGCCGACTCCGGCGACGACGCCTGCGCGGCGGAGGCGCGGGGGAAGCTAGTGACGTCATTCTGAGCCCGCACAGGGCGAAGAATCTCAAGCTGCATAACTTGAGGCCCCTTCGCTTCGCTCAGGGTGACGACACCTCAGAAGCTTTTCACGGCCTCCTGCTCGTTCTCGTAAACCTCGAACACGGTGATGAGCTGCGTGACGTGCAGCAGCTCATTCAGCTTTGCGGGCAGATGGAGCAGTTTGAGCTTGCCGCCGCGATTGGTGACGGTCGTGTACGAGCCGACCAGCTCACCGATGCCTGACGAATCGATCGTCGTGACACCGCTCATGTCGAGCAGGATCTTCGTCTTCCCCTGATTGGGCGCGTTGGTGATGATCTCGCGGAGCTGCTGGTCACCCGAGCCGATGGTGATCTTGCCATCGAGTTTGATGACTTCGACGCTTTCAACGGTACGCGGAGTGGCTTTCATTTTTTCCTCTCTCCTTCTAGACCTTGCTGCTCGCGACGCCCGTTCCCTTCGCGAGGTTTTTCGTCATGACCAGGGATGTTCCGCCGCCGGGAGCGAATGAATATCGCACCTGGTCCATGAAAGTCTTCATATAAAAAATGCCGCGGCCGCTGGTCTTCATCAAATTTTGTGGATTCAGAGGATCGCCGATGGTCGCCGGGTCGAAGCCCGCGCCTTCGTCGGAGATCTTGATCTCCAGCTCGTGGTCGTGAAGATGAAACGTTGCGTTCACTTTTTTCCGCACGTCGAGCTTGTTGCCATGTTTGATGGCGTTGGCGACTGCCTCGCGAACCGCCATCCCGATCCAGTGCGACCCGTCCTCGTCCAACCCGGCGTTTTCACAGAGATGTTCGGCGATCACCTGGACGAGCTCGATGTTTTCGAATCGGCTGCTGATAGTGATCTCGATTCGCTCTCCGTCCCTATCCATGAAAACCGGGGGGCATTCTAAGTGACTGGCAATGAACGCCGCAAGGACGGAATGATGAGCACGGAAGGCCGGTTCGCATGCGCATGTCGAGGCTTTCGAAGCTTATTGCGGCGGTGCTCCTTCTCGTTGGCGGCGTTTCCGTCGCGTCGTCCCTGGACAAGGAGATGCGCGAGGTCGAGAAGCTTCGCGGTCTCACCTTCCTTCACGATGTCACGCAGCGGACGATCGACCGCAGCGATCTGCGGCCGCTGATCCGCCAGCAGCTCGCCAAGTCCATCCCGTACTCGATCGAAGATTACGTCAAGATTCTTCAGGCGTTGCAGCTCGTGGACGCGTCGACGCCCGATGTCATCGAACGGATGTTCAAGCTGTATGACTCGCAGGTCCTGGCATTCTACGATCCGATGACGCACACCTACTTCGCGATCCGGCAGCTTCCCGAGAGCCTGGCCGGCCTCGGTGATGCCGACGCGTTGCGCAAGTCGGTGGTCATGCACGAACTGACGCACGCGTTGCAGGACCAGCGTTTCGATGCGGCCTCGCGCGATAAAGCACTGCAGAAGGACACCGACGGCGAGCTCGCCTATCACGCACTGCTGGAAGGGGAAGCGACGCTGGTGATGCTCGATTATCTGCTGCAGACGTCAGGGCAGTCGTTCGACGAGGCGATCAAGAACGATTTTCTGATCAACGCGTTAGGCGGCGCGGCAGCCGAGAAGACGGTTGATCCCGACACGCCGCGCTACTTCGTCGAAGTTCTGAAGTTTCCGTATCTCGAAGGCCTGAAGCTGGTGGTCGATGCCTACCGTCGCGGCGGATGGAAAGAGATCGATAAGATGCATGCGAATCCGCCGCGCACCACGCGCGAGCTGTTGCATCCGGCTGAATACTGGGCGCGGGTCGCCCGCGGAGAAAAAGGGGCAGCGCCGTTCAATCCTTCTCGCTCAGCCGACACCCTCACCATCGAACGCCTCGGCGAATTCCACTGGCGGTACCTGGTCGGCGATCGGGCGGAGGGGTGGGTGGACGATCGCGTCACCGTGAAGCGCGATGGCAGCGTGCTCGCGGAGACGCGATGGGAGACTCCTGCCCGGGCGGCGGCATTCCGCGACGCGTACGCAAAATTTCTCCGCGATCGCAAGATCGATCCGCAGATCGCGACGAATGGCGCCTCGGTGACAATCGCTTACAAGCCATGAACGTCGACTACGAGAATCTCGAGCGCGACATCGTCACCGGACTTTTTCGGGAATCGCTGCGCGAAGAGCTGGTCGCGGGCTTTCGTCAGATTCAGGCTTCCGGCGAACGCTTGCCGGCGGCGTCGCATTACGCGTCGCAGATCGCGGAGATCGTCAGTCGGGGCGCCGCCGGACCGCTGAAGCCCGAGATCGCCTTCGAGCTGTATCAGGAGGTCCTCGACGCCGTCGAGGCGGCGCGGGCTCTCGGCGAGCAGCGCGCGCAATAAAGGCAGAAGGCAGCAGGCAGAAGGCAGCAGGCAGAAGGCAGAAGGCCCGCCCATTCCACTTCTGCCTTCTGCCTGCTGCCTTCTGCCTTAAGATCTCCCCGTGAAGCGGAAGATCAAGTCGTATCCGCCGCTCTCCTCGTTCGCCACCACCGGCGGTTGAGCCTGCAAACTGGGTCAGGATGACCTTCACTCCGTTCTGGCGAAACTCCCTTCGCTCGAAGGGCAGGGGGATCTTCTCGTCGGTTACGGCACAAACGATGACGCTGCGGTGCTGCGCATCAACGGCGATCAGGCGATCGCGCAGACCGTCGATTTCTTCACGCCGATCGTCGACGATCCGTATCTATTCGGCGCGATCGCTGCTGCGAACTCCGTATCCGACATCTACGCGATGGGCGCGACACCGATTCTGGGACTGGCAATCGCCGCATTTCCGAGCGATGTCCTGCCGCTCGAAGTGCTCGAGGAAATCCTCCGCGGCGGCGCGGAGAAAGCGCGTGAAGCCGGATTTCCGATCGCCGGCGGGCACACGATCATCGACGACGTTCCGAAGTACGGTCTCGCGGTCACCGGCGTCGTCTCAGCAAGCAAGATCGTTCGCAACTCGACGGCGAAGGTCGGCGACACTCTCGTCCTGACGAAGCCGATCGGCAACGGCATCCTCGTCTGCGCCCATCGCGCGTTGAGCAAACGAACGCTTCGCCGGAGTGACCCGCCCGATATGGCGGAAGCCATCCTCTGGATGACGATGCTGAATCGCGACGCGGCTCGCGTGATGAGCGATGTCGGCGTCAACGCCGCGACCGACATCACGGGATATGGTTTGGTCGGTCATCTGCTCGAGATGTGCACCGGCTCGAAGGTTGGCGCGGAGATTCATGTCGATTCTGTGCCGCTGCTCGCCGGGACCCGCGATTATCTCGCGCGCGGTTTCTGTCCGGCAGGGACGACGCGCAATGCCACCGCGTTCAAGTCCCGTATCCATGTGCAGGTCGAAGATTCCGAATACACATTGATGTGTGATGCCCAGACGAGCGGAGGCTTGTTGATGTCCGTGCCCGCCGAGAAACTCGCCGCGATCGAGAGGCGCTTTCGGGAAGGCGGCCTGTTCTATGCAAAGATCGGGAAAGTGACGGACCAGCCCGGAACCGTGACTTTGACGCATTAGTGTCACAAGGAGACTCCCATGCCCGAAGACCTTCCGTACAACACATTCA
>QHVX01000472.1:1091-2282 GCA_003222375.1 Acidobacteriota bacterium | reverse complement strand
CCTCCGCGATCGCTTCGGTAAAGTGTCCCGAATCGCGATGCAATTCAACAATCTTCAATCGCAGCCAGGGCGCGACCTCGGGATACGCATCGGCAGCCCGCTCCAAAAGAGGAATTGAGTTTTCCTGCAGCGCGAGGAGCGCCAGCGCGCGACGCTTCGTCTGCGCGTCAGCGGAGTTCGCGAGCGTGCGCAGAATGCGAACGTACTCCTCGACTTTTCCCGCTGTTCGCGCGGCAATTGCGTCATCGAGCGTGGGAGCTGGCGGCTCGGGCGCCACGACCGGGGCGGGGGGCGGGACGGCCGGTGGGGGCGGGGGAATCGTTCGGCCGCAGGCGGCCAACAGAGCTGACAACGCGACAACCCGACAACCCGACAGCCTCACCTCGCCACCCTTCTCACCATGCGTGACCCCTCATCGATGAATCCGACGCGGCGAAGAAATTCGCGCGCGTTCCCTGCGCCATCAGCGATGAGCCAATCGCGTTCCATCTTGGCCGCCAGCGCCTCCAGCTCATTCATCATCACGCGTCCGATGCGCTTGCGACGAAGCTCCGGAATGACGATGAGGTCGTCCACGCGCACCCCGTTCGACTCCGCGAGATCGATCTTCATGACTGCCACCAGCTCGCCCAGTAGCTTCCCGATCAGGCCACATGCCGGAACGGCATCGCCATTCGCGTGTACTGCCAGAAAGTTGCGGACCGCATCGGAGTCGCCGGGCTCGATCGGCCGCACATAGAGCCTCTGCCCCCGCATCTGCTAAGGTTTATTGTGTCATGCTTTTACAGCATATTCTACGACCAAATAATTCTTGAACAAAGTCCAGCTCTCACATACACTTCGACCAGTCCCCCTCAAAAAATAGAGAGAAGCCGAAAGCGTGACGACGATGAACGTTCAACAGGCGATTGCCGACTTCCTGCAACACGGGCAGGCAGTGAGGAATCTCTCCGATCGCACGCTGCGTGCTTATCAGTCCGATCTGAGTCAGTTCAATCTGCACGTTCACGACGCGAACATGGTCGACATCACGCCCGAACAGCTCGAGGGCTATCTCGAGAAGCTCGGCACCGGACCGTATCGCGACACTTCCATTCGTAGAAAAGTGGCAGCGCTCAAAGTTTTCTTCCGCTACCTCGAAGAAAAAGGCGTCGTGAACGAATCGCCGGCGCGGAAGCTGAAGATCAAGCG
>QHVX01000472.1:0-1084 GCA_003222375.1 Acidobacteriota bacterium | reverse complement strand
CGCTGCTCGCGGCTCCCAAAGAACAGATCGCGGAGCTTGCATCCTCGCGGGATCACTCGCCAGGCGGACGCAACCGCTACTTCTGCGCGATCCGCGACAATCTGATTCTCGAGCTGCTTTTTTCGACCGGCATCCGCATCGGCGAGCTGGTCGCGTTGAACGTCAGCGATGTCGACTTCGACGGCCGTCAGATTCAGATCACCGGCCGCGCGACACGTGGGCGCTCAGTGGCTCTGACCTCGGACGTCGTGGTCACTGCCTTGCGTACCTACATCGAATTGCGGAACGAGCGCATGCTCGATACGCCCGCGCTATTCGTCGGCCGATCGGGAACGCGCCTGACGATTTACTCGATCGAGAACATCTTCAAGAAGCACGTGCGACTCGCTGAGATCAAACGTCACATCACGCCGCATTCGCTGCGTCACACGATGGCCGCCATGCTCGTATCGAGCGGCGCCGACATCCGCGAAGTCCAGGAAATCCTCGGACACGCTTCGATCCTGTCGACGCAGGTCTACACCAAGCTGCCGATTCAGAAGGGCCGCGGACGGATCTTCACCGATCCAACGTCCATCAAACTGCCCATCAAAAAGGTGTAGCTTCCGTCATCCTGAGCCGCGGAGACGGCGAAGGATCTCGCTCAGCGAGACCCTTCGCTTCGCTCAGGGTGACGACTACCAAATCACCCGCACGCCTACCTGCATCTGACGCGGATCGCCCGCGCCGCTTTGGACCGTACCGTCGAAGTTGAAGATTAGATTCGTCACTTCCGGGCGATGCAGGTTCTTGCTGTTGAGGACATTGAATACGTCGAGTGCCGGCTCGAGCGTCACGCCGCTGTAGCTGAATGGGCGTGACAGCCGAAAATCGAGCGATGAGAATCGCGTCCGCGCCTGTCCGCGTGATCGACTTCGGCTGTGCGGAGCGATACGCGTAACGGAAATTGACATCGAAGCCCGCCGGCGCGTTCCACAGCAACCATGAATTCAAGCGATGGCGCTGATCGCGGTCGGAGTAGCCGTACTCCGCGGCGAGGTCGGTCACTTTCGCGTAGCGGAACGTGAACGGATCGCGCTCGTTG
>QHVX01000144.1:6512-9029 GCA_003222375.1 Acidobacteriota bacterium | reverse complement strand
GATACCGGTGGCATCAATCGCCGGCACGTTTTTCATCCGCAGGATGAAAACCTTCGGTGGTGTGGAAATCTCTGAGATGACATCTTCCAGTTTCGCCGCCGCACCGAAAAAGAACGGGCCGTTCACGGCGTAGACTTCGACGCCCGCTGGAATCTCGTAGCCGCCCACAAATTTCTTGCGCTTGCGCACCTGCGTGATCTCGCCCGGATCCTCACCGGTGTCGCGCAGCTCGCCCGTGATTTCCTGAATGTGCGTGATGTCGCTCATGCGCTTCATGAACAGCAGCGACGCGACGACGATCCCGACCTGCACCGCGATGGTGAGGTCGACAAAGATCGTCAACGCGAATGTCAGAAGCAGGACGACGAGATCACTGCGCGGTGCGCGAAGGAGGCCCGCAAACGAACGCCACTCGCTCATGTGATACGCCACTACCACCAGGATCGCAGCCAGCGCGCTGAGCGGAACCATCGCTGCCCAACGTCCCAGAAAAACGAGAACCAGCAGAAGCGTCAGGGAGTGTGTCATTCCGGCAATCGGCGTTCGTCCGCCAGTGCGGACGTTCGTCGCAGTGCGCGCGATCGCACCCGTCGCCGGGATTCCGCCGAACACTGCTGAGCCGACATTGGCGATGCCTTGTGCTACCAGCTCCATGTTCGACTTATGTTTCGTCCCGATCATGCCGTCGGCGACGACCGCCGACAGCAACGATTCGATGCCGGCCAGCAGCGCGACGGTGAACGACGGCGAGATGTAGTCCCGCATGTGAGTCCACGGAATCGATGGCCACTGCGGCGCCGGAAGTGTTGACGGGACGCTCCCGAACCGGCTCGCGATGGTCTCGACCGGCAAGTGAAGAAGCTGTACTACCAATGTGGCAGCGACCATCGCGACAAAGGGTCCCGGAATCATGCGCGAGATCTTTGGCCAGACGATGAGGATGGCCAGCGTGAAAAGCGCGATCAACATCGCGGTGCCATTCACCGTTCGCCGGTTGTCCCAATAGGCGACCCATTTATCCATCAGCTCGGCCGGCACATTGCCCATCTTCAGTCCGAAAAAGTCTTTGATCTCGTTCGAGAAGATGATCACGGCGATCCCCGACGTGAAGCCGGTGACGACCGGATACGGAATGAACTTGATCAGCGCGCCCATGCGCGCGAGGCCGAGGATGATGAGGATGAATCCAGCCAGGACGGTGCAGATGACCAGGCCGTTGTAGCCAAACTTCGTGACGATGCCGTAGACGATCACCACAAACGCGCCGGTTGGCCCGCCGATCTGGACGCGGCTTCCGCCTAACGCCGAGATGAGAAAGCCGGCGATGATCGCGGTGTACAGACCGCGCTCCGGCGGAACGCCCGACGCGATTGCAAACGCGAGCGCGAGCGGCAGCGCGACGACGCCGACGACAACGCCAGCCATCAGATCGCGCAGAAGCTGCTCGCGCGAGATGCCCTCGCGAATGCAGACGATCGATTTCGGTACAAACAACTGTCTCTGAGTCTAAGGCAGAAGGCAGCAGGCAGCAGGCAGAAGTCCCGCCGCCCTTCTGCCTTCTGCTTTCTGCCTTCTGCCCTCTTTTCAGCGCACCTGAAACTTCACCGTCAGCTCGAAAATCGTGTCGACCGGCTGGCCTTTGAGCATTCCGGGCGCGAAGAGCCATTGCTGCACGGCATCGATCGCCGGTTGCTCGAACGCGGCGAAGGTGCTGCTCATGACGTGAACGTCGCGTATCCTTCCCGATTTGTCGATGATGCATTGCAGCACGACCGATCCGTTCATCCGTGCGCGCAACGCGACCATCGGGTAGATCGGCTCGACGCGGCGAATCACGGTGGGAGCCTTGACGCCGTTGGCGATCGGCAGCGGCCCGGCAGCATCCGGCGCAGCGACCGTCGAGGACGGCGGCTCATCGCCGATCCCAATTTTCGATCCGATCGGAAGCCCGACATCCGACGACGTTGGTTCCGCCTCGGCGACCGGCGTGATCGTGTCGGGAATGATGCGCGGCGCCATCACCGGGATGGGCGCGACCGCCCGCGGCGCCGTAGCAGGAGCTGCGGCTCGCGGCCGGGCGGTCGCGGGGTTGGGCGTGCCGAGGGCGGGGGGCGGGGCAACGGCGGGCATGAAGGGGATCATCAATTTAGGCGCCTGCGCGGGCAAAGGACTCGGTGCAATGCTGGCGGCGAGTACGGCCACGATCGCGGCCGAATGGACGGCTAACGACAGTGAGAGCCACGAAAATCGACGGTCAACGGCGCGGGAGCGGACGACAGCGGTCTCAAACATGCAGAAACCTCCTGCTGGTTCGACCCGCTCCCCGGAGCCGAAAAACCGGGATGTGGCACGATGTAACAGGACTATGACGAAGCTGATCCGCGATCCGCAGCTCGACGACCTTGTCAAGGAACTGAACCAGAGTCAGCCCGAAGATCAAACGGCTGCGCCTTCCTGGCCTCCGGCGCTCATCCCCAGCGGAAACCCGATCGAAGCGCTGCTGATCGAGATGGCGCG
>QHVX01000144.1:0-6483 GCA_003222375.1 Acidobacteriota bacterium | reverse complement strand
GATCGCGCTTCCCTCTCCTCCGACGACGTCCACTCACTCCTCGGCATTTTCCTCACCACTCGCGTTCGCGAGCGCGTCGAGGCCGAGGGCTCGGCCGATTTTTCAGTTCGACTGGCGAAGACAGCGCTGGAAGACTCGCGTCGCTCCTGGCGATTTCGCGTCAACATTCATCGGCAGCGCGGCACCCTGGCGGCGGCGATCCGCGCGCTGCCGTCCACGATCCCGACTCTTCCGGATCTGCATCTTCCGGCGACGCTCGCGGAATTGGTCAAGCCGACGCACGGGCTGGTGCTGGTGTGCGGCCCGACCGGCGCCGGAAAGTCGACGACGCTGGCGGCGCTGGTCGGTGAGCTGAATCGCAACGAGTCGCGGCACATCATCACGATCGAGGATCCGATCGAATACGAACATCGCAACAACAAGTCGGTGATCGAGCAAATCGAGATCGGACGCGATGCGCCATCGTTCGCGTCGGCGCTGCGCTCATCGCTGCGCCAGGACACCGACGTCATCCTGGTCGGCGAAATGCGCGACCTCGAAACAGTGGCGACGGCGCTGACCGCCGCCGAGACGGGACACCTGATCCTTTCGACGCTGCACACCAGCGATGCCGCGCAGGCGATCCATCGCATCATCGACGTCTTCCCGCCGCCGCAACAGACGCAGATCAAACAGCAGCTCGCGCTGAGCCTCAATGGAATCGTCGTGCAGCAACTGGTGCCGCGCTCCGACGGCAAGGGACGCTGCGTGGCAGTGGAAGTGCTTCTGGCGACGCAGGCGGTCCGCAATCACATCCGCAATGAAAAGCTGCAACAGCTCATCAGCGAAATCACCCTCGGCAAGCGACAGGGAATGATCTCGCTGGAAGACTCGCTGGCGCGGCTGGTGCGGCAGGGATTGATCAGCGTCGAAGATGCGCGCAATCGCTCGTCGAGACCCGACGAGCTGGAAAGTCAGCTACGTTCCCAAGGTTAAGAACCGAAGGTTCGCCTTGGCGTTCGCCACAGCGTCCTGATTGAGATAGCGGAGCCACGCCGGACGCTGATCGCGCTTCCGAGCCGCCGCCAACGCGAGAGCATACGTCGTCATCTCCGGCGTCAGATAACGCGGCATCAAGAGTTCCGTGCCGGGCCAAACGTCGGCGTGCGCCAGCCAGACGCTCGCGGTCGAAAGCGTCGGCTTTGTCGCCTCTGGCCTCGAAGAGGCGGAAGTGTGCGAGCTCGTGCGCAAACGTGCCGGCCACGACGCCAGCATCATGAAGCTCTCCCTTTGAAATCGAGACGGAGGGGCCGTCGGGTCCGATCTCGAATTCGCCTCCCGGTTCGAGCGGAATCGGATTCCCGTCCTCGTCGACCGGCCAGAATTCCTGCCGGCTGTCGTCGTTCGAGCTTTTCCTCGATCCACTGCTTCGCGTGATCGTCGATCGGACATTGCGCCATCAGCTCGAGGTGAGCTCTCGAACCTCGGGAAAGAAAAACGTCGTCCCGAAAATGTTGTAGGTTCGATAGACAATTTCCGATTCGCCAAGCGGCACAGCGGCCTTCTTGATCACGTAGGTGTGCGCGAATTTGTCGCGGATCGCCTGCCGAGACGGATCGCTCGGGATCCAGAAGAGGTCGATGATGAAGTTCGCGGGCCCGCCGGCGACCCACAGCAATCGGATCACCAGGGAAAAAACGCTCGGCCGCTGACCTTGGAGGTTGACGATGCGGGCACCGGTCAGCGCGTATCCGAGCGTTCGAAAACGCGAGCGTTTGAGAAACACAAAGTATCCGATCCAGATGGCCGTCCAACCCGACATGATCGCGATGCCGAGCGATCTGGCGTGCGGCCACGTGTAAATGAGAAGCAGCGTTAGAAGAGCGCAGCCGGCAATTGCCGAAACGGTGTCGATGAAATCGATCAGGAGTCGTTTTCCGACTCCGACGTAATCATCGGGGCGATAAAACACGCCGACCGCCATTGCCGCAAGGGTACATTAGCGCCGCTCGAGAACGACGGCCGTCCAGTCGTCGTCGATCCCCTGCACTTGCGCGCGGACGCGAGCCAGCACGGTGTCGATCCAGTCGCCGTCCGGCGGCACTCCGCTGAGCGTCTCGCGCAAAGCGTCGTAGCCGAGGGGCTCGCCATTCGGGCGGGGCGCTTCGGGGATGCCGTCGGAGAGCAGAAAGAAGCGATCGCCGGGCCGCAACTGGACTTCGACTGCATCGTAGTGGACATCGCTTCGCGCGCCGAGGGGCAGACGCTCGCCGGTGACCGGAACGGGCGATGCCGATCCGTTCGAGATGATGTACGGATCGGGCATGCCGGCATTCGCGATCTGTAACCTTCCGGTTACGGGTTGAAATCGCGCATAAGCGAGCGCGACGAACTCGCGTTTGCCGAGCTGCGACGCCAGCCGTCGATTCAGCCTGCTGAGCGTGTCTTCCACCGAGCCATTCGCGACGAACGGCAGCACGGCTTTGACGGACGCCATGATCAGACTCGCTCCGATGCCCTTTCCGGAAACATCCGCGATCACGATGCCGACCGAGCCGTCTTCGTGCCGGAGGACGTCAAAGAAATCGCCGGCCACGAAATGGGCCGGCACGTTGCGGGCGGTAATCGAGAATCCGTCGCCCTCGATCAACGGCGGGGGCAGCAGACGCGCCTGAATCTCGCGCGCCAGCTCGAGCTCCTTCTCCGCGAATTCGCGCTCCTTCAATTTCTCGACGCTGTCAGTCAGGCGCCGGCGCAGCTCCTCGTAACCATGCGCGAGCGCGCCGAAGAGAATCGTGATCATCAGCGCGACCGCGAGCAGCGCCCGCTCCTCGGAACCAAAAGCCTCCGAGAACAGGGGGTGTCCGGTCAGGATGAGCGCGCTGATGACGAAGCCCACGAACCATCCGATGGCGCCCGCGAGGATGCCCAGCAGTATTCGCGCGGGGATGCGGAGCGAAGCTTTCAAATCGTCGAAATGGCATCCGATCAGGCCGTGCAGAGATGCGCTCGCCGCGTAAATGCACAGGCCGACGATTGCGCCGCCCATCAGCAGTCGCAACGGCGGCCGATGTCCGGCGCCAAATTCGAAGGCCGTCGTCAGAATGATGCCGACGGCGATCGATGACAGCGCCCAGCGCAGTCGGAAGTTGAAACGCGGCTGCCTCATAATCTGGTGGTGGCTCGATGGTCGCGCAATCGCCTCGATCTCGCAATCGTTTTTGCCGTGGCCTTCATCTCCAATTTTTCCTATCTCTATTTGAGCAATGGCGATTTTTATTATCCCGACTCATTCACGTATCTCGCCCCCGCACGCGCGATGCTACATGCAGAGGGATTCCTCAATGCCCGCGGCGAGATCGAAGCGCTCCGCACGCCGGGATATCCGGTGCTCCTGGCGCTCTTCGGCGCGCACACCATGCCGATCATCATCCTTCAGCATCTCCTCAACGTCGCGTTGGCAATCGGCATTTATGTGCTCGTTCTTTTCCGTTCCGGCAGAGCTCCGGCGCTGATCGCGTCGCTTCTCTTCGCAGTCGATGTTCCGACGATCCATTACGCCAACAAGGTCCTGACCGAGACTGTCTTCACTGTCTTGTTGTACGTCGTTTTCGTATTGGCGTTGCACCGGCCGCGTCCGATGGTCGTCGGGCTGCTGACCGGAGTCCTCGTTCTCGTTCGTCCGATCGCGCTGTTCTACTTCGTTGCGCTGGCACTGTTCTTCATCATCAAGCGGCTTCCGATGCGTCAGGTCGCGCTGTGCGTGGTCGCCGCCTTAGTGCTTCCAACGGCATGGGCAATCAGAAATCAAGTGCAAACAGGCGTCTTCACGATTTCGTCGGTCGGCGATTCCAACCTGCTCGCTTATCGTGCCGCCGGCGCGCTCGCGATCGAGGATGAAGGCGACTTTCGAAAGGCGATCGGCGAGGAGCAGAGTGCCCTGACCGATGAAGCGGACGACGCGATGCAGGAGAAGTTGCACATTCCTGATGCCACCGAGTTGCCGCCGGCAGTCCGAGCACGTTACGACGCCGAATACGCATGGCGGATCATCCGAGAACATCCGCTCTCTTTTGTGCACCTGACCATCCGCGGTCTGCTCGTGAATCTTTTCGACAGCGACTGGGAGGCTGTCTGGAACACGAGCCAGGTCTCGCCTGCCGTCCTCGAGCTGACCTTCGGCGCCGGGCCGATCATCATCTTCGTTCTCGCTGCCATCGGGATCATGTTTCTTTGGCGGCGCGATCGAGCGATGGCAGCGCTGATCGTTCTGACGGTCGCCTACTTCATCGGCATGTCGGCGGGCGGGGAGTCAGAGTCTCGATTTCGGGTGCCGGTCGTTCCGCAACTCATGATCGCGGCCGCATTGGGCATGGAGGCGATCAGGCGCGGCGTCAGCCTCCCGCGATAAGATACGCCGCCGGATGCGACGGCCGGCTGCGACGTTCGTCCTCCTCGTCCTCACTTGCCTTGCCGCACGAGCGCAAGTCGGCAGCGGCGATCTGCTCAATCCTCTTCCGATCCGCGATCAGTTTCTGCTCAGCAACGGGTTTTTCTTCTTCGAACCGGAGTCCTCCCGCGTCCTTCCTGAAAACGAATATGCGATTGCGATGTCGGCCGCCGATTCGAACACCTTCGCGAAGTCGGAGTGGATCGCCCGCAGCGAATTCGGGCAGACCCACCGCGCGGCAGCACTCGATGTGCTGGCGAACTCACGATTTCATCTCGGCAGCCCGGTCTTCCTCGTCGACGGCGAAACGCACCGGGTGGAGCTCGCGCTTCATCGCGGCGTCGGCGGCAATCTCGAATTCGGAGTGACGCTTCCGATCAGCCGGATCGGCGGCGGATGGTCCGACCGCGTGATCGAGGACGTTCATCAGACCCTCAACATTGCCAACGGAAATCGCGAAGCATTCCGGCGCAACTCGGAAACGGTCTACCTGCAGAGCGCAACGACGCTATACATCCGCAACCGCTCCGCCGGCTTCGCCCTGGGCGACATCGCGATCTCGAGCAAGTACGAACTGAAATCTCTCGAGGGCCGCGACGTTTCGATGGCAGTCACGGGCGTGCTGGAATTGCCGACCGGCGACGCGCGCACGCTCGACGGCTCGGGCTCAATCGATGGCGGGCTGCAGCTCGCCGCATCTCGCGATTTTTCGCGCACGCGATTCCACGCCAGCGTCGGCGTGCTTCGGCTCGGCGCGAATCGTCGGCTCGGGACGCGAGCGCAACTTGTCGTCACCGATACCGTCGGCATTTCGCATCTGCTGAGCGATCGCACATCCGCAGTTGTGCAAATGACAGTATCGGAGAGTCCGTTTCGCAACGTCGGAATCGCCGAGTTCAACCGCCGCTCGCATCAGTTGTCGATCGGCATGCAACGCCGCATCGGACGCTCGCTCGTCGCCTACGCCGCGCTGATCGAGAATCTGCTCACCTACGAAAACAGCGCCGACCTTGGTATCGCGTGGGGTGTCACCTACCGCCCGCCCGGTTAGGACGTTGGGATGTTTGGATGTGTAGGTCGCGCGTCCAACATCCTAACGTCCCAACGTCCCAACCGGGTGGGCGGGCGGGTCAACCGCAGCGCGTCAAAGCCAGCATCGTCACATCGTCTCCGGCGGGCGCGTCGCCGATATGGCGATTCACGTGGTCCTCGATTGCGGCGAGGATCTTCGATGCGTTCTCGCAGTGCAATGACTTGAGCGTCTCGGCGACCGGCCCGAGGCCCAGTTGCACTTCCGCGGCATCCTCGGCTTCCGTCACGCCGTCGGTGAACAGCACCAGGGCGTCGCCGGGCTTCAGCTCCGTCGTCTGATTCCGGTACTGCGCATGCGGAAACAGGCCAACCACGAGATCGGTCGAACGGAGGGCGTCGACACCGCCCGATGAAACGACGAGCGGCGGGACGTGTCCGGCGTTCGCGAATTCGATGCGGCCGTTGGTTGGGTCGAGGACGCCCGCGACGAGCGTGACGAATTTCGTCGGCGCTGTTTTCGGCGCCAGGGTGGCGTTGAGCTCGCGAAGGAGATCGGCGGGTGTCGGATCGGTGCGCGTGAAGATATTGAATGCCGTCGCGACGCTCGACATGACCAGCGCTGCGGTGATGCCCTTGCCGCTGACGTCGGCGATCACGAAGTAGATCCTGCCGTCGGGCCGGACGACGATGTCGTAGTAGTCGCCGCTGACAGATTTTGCGGGACGATTCGAAGCCGCGAACGTGTAGCCATCGATCACCGGCAGCGAAGCCGGAAGCAGTCGTTTCTGAATCGCGTACGCCGTCCGCAGCTCTTCGTCGATCTTCGCTTTGGCGAACGCTTCTTCGCGCAGGCGCGTGCGTTCGAGCGTGACGGCCGCGAAGCGCGCGATCTGCGCCACGAGGCGGACGTCGTTCTCGGTGACCGCGCCGCGCTGCGATGTGTAATCGATGTAGAGGACCCCCAGGACTGCGTCGCCGACCAGCAGCGGAGCGCAGACCGCTGAGCGAATGTTCTGCGCGAT
>QHVX01000163.1 GCA_003222375.1 Acidobacteriota bacterium | reverse complement strand
CAGATCGAAGTCGCACTTCGCGTCCGGGAGCGAGTCGAAAGAATTTCTTGGGCGGCTCTTCCATGAAATCTTCGCGCTCGATGTAGATGACGCGCGAGAAGGGCACGGAACGCATGCCGCCGTTCGGATCTTCGGGATTGTTCGCCGTTTCGAATGACTCCGTTTTGCCGACCGGATAGTCTTCGATCACCACGCGCAGCGGATCGAGGACGCCCATGACGCGCGGCGCAGTTTTGTTGAGGTCCTCGCGAACCGAGAACTCCAGCAGCGCAACGTCGATGACGTTCTCGCGTTTCGCGACGCCCACCCGATCGGCGAAATTGCGAATCGACGCCGGCGTGTAGCCGCGGCGTCGAAGACCCGCGATGGTCGGCATTCGCGGATCAGCCCATCCCCGGACGTGGCCCTCTTCGACGAGCCGAAGCAGTTTGCGCTTCGACACCACCGTGTAATTGAGATTGAGTCGTGCGAACTCGTATTGCCGAGGACGGGAGGGAACCGGGAGGTTGTCGATGAGCCAGTCGTAAAGCGGCCGATGGTCTTCGAACTCCAGCGTACAGAGCGAATGCGTAATGCTCTCGATGGCGTCGGAGAGCGGATGCGCGTAGTCGTACATCGGATAGATCGGCCACGCGTCGCCGGTCCGATGATGCGTTTCATGCCGGATGCGATACAGCACCGGATCGCGCATGTTCACGTTTGGCGAGGACATGTCGATCTTCGCCCGCAGTACCCGTGTGCCATCGGCGAACTCGCCAGCACGCATCCGGCGAAATAGATCGAGGTTCTCGCCAGGCGTGCGATTGCGATACGGCGATTCCTTTCCAGGCTCGGTCAACGTGCCGCGATATTCGCGAATCTGATCGGCGGTCAGGTCGTCGACGTACGCCTTCCCGGCGCGAATCAGCTCCTCGCCCCACGCATACAGCTCGCCGAAGTAATCGGAGGCGTGATAGAGATGTTCGCCCCAGTCGAACCCGAGCCACTTCACATCCCTTTTGATCGCCTCGGCGTACTCCAGCTCTTCCTTCGTCGGATTCGTGTCATCGAAGCGCAGATTGCAGTGACCGCCATATTCGATCGCAACGCCGAAATTGAGGCAGATCGATTTCGCGTGGCCGATATGAAGATACCCATTGGGTTCCGGAGGAAATCGCGTGATCACGGTGGAGTGTCGCCCTGCCTCAAGGTCTGCCTCGACGATTTCCCGAATGAAATCCGACATAAAAACCGCGAGTCTACATTCTTTTGACGGGGTCATCCGGTGGGCGTAAGGTGCGTCACGCACTGGATTTCCCCCTCTCTGTTAGCATTGGCGACACTGCAAAATGGGCGAGATCGCCAGCGAACCCCGGCGCAATTTCGGCGAATACGAAGTGGAGTCGGTCCTCGGCAAGGGGGCCATGGGCATGGTCTATCTGGCGCGCGATCGCCGCATCGGACGCCGCGTCGCGCTCAAGACCGTCCAGGTCCAGCAGACATTCGATGATGAGAGCGAAGCGACCGAGTTCTATCAGCGCCTGCAGCGCGAAGCCGAAGTCTGCGGCGCGATGCAGCATCCGAACATCGTCACGCTGTACGAGCCCGGTTACGAGAACAACGTCATCTCCTTTCTGGCAACCGAATGGGTCGAGGGCGAATCGCTTCGCGATCGCCTGAAGCGATCGAAACCGCTGCCGCTGGAAGACGCACTACGGATCAGCGAAGACATCCTTCGCGGTCTTGCGTACGCGCATCAAAAAGGCGTCATCCATCGCGATATCAAACCCGCCAACATTCTCCTGTCGACCGATGGTCAGGCGAAGATCGCCGATTTCGGCATCGCGCGACCGGTCGATTCGACGCTGACGGCAGTCGGCTCGATGCTCGGAACGCCGAATTACATGTCGCCCGAACAGGTGAAATGCACCGACGTCACGGCGCGGTCGGATCTCTTCTCGGTCGGCGTCGTGATGTACGAGATGCTGACCGGCATCAAGCCCTTCTCGGCGTCCGACGTCAGCAGCATCCTGCGCAACGTCGTCGAGCGCGTGCCGGCGCTGGCGAGCGAAGTGAACAAAGAGGTCCCCGAACCGATCGCGCAGTTCGTGGCGCATCTTTTCGCGAAGGCGCCCGAAGATCGTTTTGGCACCGCGGCCGATGCATTGACGGAGTTGCAGGTGCTTCGCGGCTCGACACCGCGCGGCGCGCCGCCGGGACTTCTGCCGCCGGAACACGGCTACTCGACGGTGGCGCCGGGGTCGAACAGCAAGGCGCAGGATGCAACCACGGACCGTCTGGTTGGTGACGACACGCCAGCGATTGCTGCCGGGAAGCGCGCCAACATTCCAACCGCGGTCTCGGTTTCGATCATCGGCGTGCTGGCCATGGCATTCATCGGCGCCATTGCAATCATTCACGTCAAAACGGATCCCACGCCGGTCGGTGTGATCACGGCGCAGCAGCATGCGGAGTTCGTTCTGCGCAAGCAGTCGCTGGCAACCGCAAAAGCGCTTCTCGAAGCAGGCCGATACGACGACGCCGTCAAAGGGTACGACACGTATCTGCGGCAGTATCCCGACAGCGTGGTCGCGAAGGAAGGCCTCGATAAAGCGATGAAGGCCGCCGAAACGCACAAATCGCAGGGCACCGTCACGACGGAGGCCACCAGGCAATCGAAGAAAAAGAAGACCGACGAGAAACAACCGCCGTCGTTGTGGCAGCGGATTTTCCGCCGCGGCAAGACTCCCACAAAGAAGTAAGATCGCGGCGTGCTCGACGAGACGCGGATCCGTCTCGAGGCCATCCATTACGTCCGCGACCTGCGCGAGCGCTGGGTGGCCGTGCCGGCCTCCGAGGTGCAGCAGTTCACGACGGGCGGGGAGAGGGTTTTTCTCAAGGGACAGCAGGGAATCTTCAAGCCTGCCGAGCTGACCGATCCGCTTTCCGTCACGTCCACGATCGATTCACCGTATACCGATGATCCGATCGAAGGCAGCCGCGTTCTTTACGATTTTCTGCCGGCGACGCGCGAATTCGAAAATGTCGGTTTGAAGCGATGCGCCGATTCCGAAGTGCCCTTGATCTACTTTCTGCAGGTCAAGCGGCGGCCCGGCCCGGAGTACGTCGTTTTCGCGCCTGTTTACGTCGTCGGATGGGATGACGTCGCGCGGCGATTTCTGATCGATCTGTCGGAACAGAAACCTGGTGAAGTCGTATCGCCGCCGCCGGTCACGCGACAGCTCACGCTTCCCGCGATTCGAACTCCACAGAGTCCGATGGAGATCCGCGAATTGTCGAAGAGCTACGTCGTCACCACCGTGCAGCGGCGGCTGTACCACGCGCGATTTCGAAATGCGGTGCTGAAGGCGTATCGCGAGCGCTGCGCGGTGTGCGGTCTACGTTTGCGGCCGCTCCTCGATGCGGCGTTCGTGGCGCCCGACCACGATCCGCAGCCGGTGATCGCAGTCAACGAAGGCATCGCGTTGTGTGCCACGCACCATCGGGCCTTCGACGCGCGAATTCTTCGCTACGACTCCGAGTACACGATTCACATCGAGCTGCCCGACAGGTTCCACGCCGCGCAGGGCGAGCGGGATATGTTACTTGCCTTTGATGGACGGAAACTGGACCTGCCCGAGGATCAGGACCTGTGGCCAAAAACGCGCGGGCTCGCTTGACCGTTATATAAAACGTTCTATATAATCGGTTCCATGACGGAAGTCAGCCGCTCTTCTGCCCGAGGGCGCCTCCTGGAAGCCGCGCAGGATATGTTGCGTGAGGTCGGGATGTCCGGCACCGGCATTAAGGATGTCGGGACCCGCAGTGGGGCGCCCATCGGGTCGCTGTATCACTACTTCCCGGATGGAAAGACACAACTTGTTACTGAAGCGCTGGGGATACAGGGGGAGAAATCCCGCCGGCTGCTGGAACATTTCTTCGACGGGAGGATGACCGCTGCTGCAGCTCTGCGCTCGCTGTTCGACACTGCGGCAGAGGGTTTCGAGCGAGCGGGCGCAAACAAAGGCTGCGCCATCGGCGCGGTCACCCTCGATCTGATGCGAACGGACAAGGAAGTACGGGACGTTTGCAAGAACACTTTTGAAGAATGGATGTCCGTAATCGCGCCGCATCTTCTATTTTCCGACGAGCGATCGCGACGAGCGTTCGCAATGATGGTCGTTGTTGCGCTCGAAGGGGCATTTGTTTTGGGGAGGGCTACGCAGAGCGGCGAGCCCTTTCGCATCGCCGGTGAATCGTTGGCCGCAATGGTTTCGACGAACAAGCCGGGCGGCGTTGGGCGAGCCATTCGTAGGTCAAAATCCGGGAGGCGACAATGAACTCAGTCCAGGAGGCGCAGCGCATGAATCCGTTGAGCGGAAAAACCATTAGGTGGAGATTTGTCGATGACCCCATTGGGGGCAGTTATGAGCACTCGTTCAATGAGGACGGCAGCGTTACGTGGCGAATCACAGAAGGACAGTACAAGGGGGCGACGGCGACGGAGAAGTCATACGCCGGAGTCAAAGTCAATGACAGAACCTGGGCGGTCTCCTACTTGGGAGCGGCTGGCCACACTCTTACAGTCGTGCTGAACCTCGACGACGGCCGCGCGGTCGGGTTCGCCTCGAATGACAAGTCCTGGTACGCACTCAGTGGCACATTCGAGGTATTCAATTAGCAGTTGGATCATAGGAGGAATGTAAGTCTTGAGTTGGAAACTGATCTTCGCTTTGTCAATGCTCGGATTAGCGATGGCCCTCGGCACTGTCTCCATCATTCCCTCACGAGTGGAGCCTCTCGTCTGGCTGGCCATTTTTATCGTCTGTGCGTTCTTCATTTCAAGATTACGGCCGGATCGTACTTTTCTGCACGGGCTCGTTCTCGGCCTCGTAAACAGCATCTGGGTGACAGGCGCTCACATCATATTTTTTCACCGGTATATCGCGAATCATCCGCAGGAA